>DASPQQ010000078.1:0-7310 GCA_035624885.1 Bryobacteraceae bacterium
GTGGACTCCGGCTGGGGGGACAGCCCGCCTTTTTCGCGCCGAACGATGGCTCCATTCTTTCTTGTGGACGCGAAAAAGGGGACAGTCCCCGGGTGGCCAGCGCGGCTTCGAACGGGCAGGCGAAATCCATTTACAAGAGAGGGTGCCCGCTGCGGCTGCGAGCGAAATCTACTATTTACGAGAGAGTTTGGTCTTCCCGGTTTTTCAGCAGCCTGCTATAGTGTCCTCTTTTGTCGTGAGACAATGTGTACAGACGAGCACGACAGATGACAGAAACACTCTCCATCCGCATCGACAGCGAAATCCGAAAGCGCCTCGATCTGCTGGCGAAGCAATCGAAGCGTTCCAAATCCTTTCTCGCGGCAGAGGCGATCGCGGCCTATGTGGAGTCGGAAAGCTGGCAACTTGGAGAGATCAAAGCAGCCATTGAGGAAATTGACGGCGGAATGGGAATCCCGCATGAACAGGTTTCCGAATGGCTGGGTTCCTGGGGCCGGAAGAACGAACGAAAAGCGCCTGAATGAAGGTCTTCTGGTCACCGAGGGCGATCCGTCACCTGGTCGCGCTGCGGGAGTACATCGCCAGGGACTCGGAAACCAACGCCGCCATGGTCGCTGAGCGCATCCTGCGTGCGGTCGATCTGCTGCAAACACAGCCGGAAATGGGCCGTCCGGGGAGAATTATCGGTACGCGCGAACTCGTTGTGCCGAACGCGCCGTGGGTCATTCCCTACCGGATTCGCAACCAACGCCTGGAACTCCTGGCCGTTTTCCACGGCCGCCAGCGCTGGCCGGACAAGCTCTGATTTAATCTCGGACCACTCCGGTCGCATATCCCTGCTACAATCGAAGAGCACTCGGTCTCTCTATGCTCCAGACATTTGTGATCACCCTGCGCGAAGGCGTGGAAGCCGCGCTCGTGATCGCCATCGCCATCGCGACGTTGCGCAAATCGGGCCGCCCGGACCTGCTC
Organism: Bryobacteraceae bacterium; assembly: GCA_035624885.1. Taxonomy (GTDB): domain Bacteria; phylum Acidobacteriota; class Terriglobia; order Bryobacterales; family Bryobacteraceae; genus BOG-234. The sequence goes on from DASPQQ010000078.1 coordinate 973, forward strand.
CCCGCCGTCTACCGCGGACTCATAAGTGCCGTGATTGCCTGCATTTTGGGTGCCTGGGCCTTTACCGCTCTGGATATCAGTTCGGATTCCTATGAGGGCTGGACGTTGCTCGCCAGCGCCGCTTTTGTCTTCAGCATGGTGATCTGGATGAACCGGCACGGGAAGACCATGAAGGCGGAAATCGAAGATAAGCTGCAGCCGCACCATACGGCGGGCAGCTGGGGCGTTTTCCTGTTTGTTTTTCTGATGATCTTCCGCGAGGGTGTGGAAACGGTGCTGATGCTTGCGGCCGTCCGGCTCAACACTTCCGGGCTTCTCGAAGGCTTTGGCGCGGTTCTCGGGGTGATCCTGGCGGTTCTGTTCGGCATCAGCTTTGTGCGCGGCACGATCCGGGTGAATCTCCGGCAGTTCTTTCAGATGACGACCGCGATTCTCATGGTGGTTGTCATCCAGCTTGCGATTTCCGGCCTGCACGAGCTTTCCGAGAGCCAGGTTCTGCCCAGCGGACCGCAGGAAATGGCGCTGATCGGGCCCATTGTGAAGAACGAAACATTCTTCTTCATCACGATCCTCGCCATGGCCGCGGCCATGATGATCTGGGAATGGCGCAAACGGCAGGCGACGAAGACCGAAGGCCTCGAAGGCGCGGCTCTGCGCAAGGCGCGCTCGTCGGCAAGGCGCGAGCGTCTGTGGATGATCGCCAGTTCGACGGCCGCCTGCCTGTTCATTCTTCTGATCACGGCTGAGTTCATTTATGCGCGGCAATCGACCGCGCTTTCGGCGGCTACGCCGGTCGCTCTCGAAAATGGCGCGGTGCGCATTCCGGTGGCGAGCGTGAGCGACGGCAATCTGCATCGCTACGAGCTCGATGACGCCGGGATTCATGTGCGCTTCATCGCGATCGAGAAGCCTGACCACGCCATCGCCACGGCTTTCGACGCCTGCATGATCTGCGGCACCCAGGGGTTTTATCAGAAGGGCCCGCAGATGATCTGCCGCAACTGCGCGTCGGAGATTCTGACGTCGACGGTGGGCACGCAGGGCGGGTGCAATCCGATCCCGCTGGCCTCGCATGTGGAGGGTGGTACGCTCGTGATCGACGCCTCCGCGTTCGATAAGGGTGTTGCGATCTTCCGCAAACCTTCTTAATCCCTCATGCTGCTGCGGTTTGTCAGAGAGTCGATCAGTCGCGCGCCGCGCCGCAAGGCGCTGATTGTGGCGGCAATCGCGATGGGCTCCGCGGTGGCGACGGCCATGCTGGGCGTGATGCTCGATATCGGCGACAAGGTGAATCGCGAACTGCGCGCGGTGGGCGCGAATATCGCGGTGACGCCCGCCAATGCCGACCTGACCGGAGGCCTCGGGCAGATCTCGGCCGCACCCACCGGGGCACGCAGCTATATCCGCGAAGCCGACGTCGTCAAAGTGAAGTCGATTTTCTGGGGACTGAATATTCTGGGGTTCTCACCGTCGGTTTCGGCGCGGGATGCGGCGCCGCTCGAAGGCGTCTGGTTCCGGCATTCCTATGTGGCGCCGAGCGGCGAGACGCAGACGACCGGGCTGCCGGCCGTCAATCCGGCGTGGAAAGTCGTCGAAGGCCGCTGGCCGAATGACGATGCCTCCGAAGCCATCGCAGGGGCGGCGCTCGCGCGTCGCAATCACTGGCAGACCGGCATGGACATCGCGATCTTCGGCGCGCCGTTCAGGCTCACCGGCATTCTTTCCTCGGGCGAAGAAGCCGACGATACGCTCTTTCTGCCGCTTGCAAAACTGCAGAAGCTCACCGAACGCGAGGGACAGGTCGATGCGATCGCCGTCGCGGCGCTCACCAAGCCCGAAGACGATTTCGCGCGCCGCGATCCGAAGACGATGTCGAAGGCCGATTACGAGCGCTGGAGCTGTTCGAACTACGCCATCTCGATGGCATACGAAATCGAGGAAGCCATCCCCGGATCCGAGGCGCACCCGGTTCGCCGCGTCGCCGATTCGGAAGGAAAAATTCTGGACCGCGTGGGCGGTCTGATGGGCCTCATCACGCTGGCGGCGCTGATTTCGGCCGGCCTCACCGTCTGGAGCCTCACCGCGACCACGATGATGGAGCGCCGCGGCGAAGTCGCCATCATGCAGGCTATCGGGGCGGGGCGCTCGCTGATTGCGACTCTGTTTGGCTTTGAAATCGCGCTGGTGGGATTGATCGGCGGTCTGATCGGCGCGTTCACCGGGGTGGCGCTGGCGCATTTCGTTGGCTGGTCCGTTTTCCACGACAACATCGAAGTGTCGCCGCTGCTGCCGTTTCTCGCCATGCTGGCGGCCGTGGTGGTCGCGCTTGCCGGAGCCGCGCAGCCATTGCGCCGCACGCTGAATCTGGATCCCGCGGTGACGCTCCGGGAAGGCCTCTAGAGTGTTTCTGAAATTCATCCTGCGCGCGTTGAAATACCGGAAGCAGCGTCTGCTGCTCGCCTTCGCCGCACTCGCCGTGGCCGCCGCGCTCGCTACCGTTCTCTTCAACATCTACGGCAGCATCGAGCGCAGGCTGCGCGAGCAGTTCAGCGCCTATGGCGCGAACATCGCCGCGGTTCCGCAATCAGGCGGCCTGGTCAGCATCGGCGTCAAAGCCGCGGCCGAAAAACAGGGCGGCATCGCGGCGCCATTCGCCGTCCGTACCACGCACATCGCGAACACACTGGTACCGCTCGTCGCGTTCATTTCATCGGCGACGGAACCGATCACGCCCTATTGGCATGTGGAAGGCAGACGGAAGATCGGCGAGGGGGAATGCCTTGCGGGGGAAACCCTCGCGGCGCGGCTCGGATTGAAGCTCAACGCGCCGGTGCCGGCCGACGTGCCCTGTGTTCTGCGCGGCATCGTCTCGACGGGCGGAGCGGAGGACAAGGAGCTCCTGATTCCTCTCGATCCCGCGAGCAGCGGCGCGACGTTCATGGAAATCCGTGTCCCCGGCGATCGCCTCGCCTCGGCCCGCGCTGCTCTTTCGAAGCAGTTTCCCGATGTCGAGTTTCGCGAAATCCGCGCCGTGGCCGATACCGAATCGAGCGTCATTCTCAAGATCCGCGCCGCGCTTTTTCTGCTGACGCTCGTCGTGCTCGTGATCACGACGCTCTGCGTGACGGGGAACTTCACCGAGATGGTGATCGAGCGCGCCAAAGAAATCGCGATTCTGAAAGCGCTGGGCGCGGCCGAACGCCGCATTGCCGCGTTCTTCGTCTCGGAATCCGCGGCGCTGGCGCTGGCCGCGACTCTGGCCGGTTATCTTGCCGGTCTCTTCGCCGCGGCCGGCATCGCGCGCGGCATCTTCGGCGGTGTTTACCGGATCGAGACCGACTGGCTCGTCTTCGCCGGCGTGGCTGGCGTGATGCTGGCAGTCGCGGCGATCTCGACGGCGATTGCAACCTCGCGCATCTGGACCATCGAGCCTGCCGTTATTCTGAGAGGGGATTGATTGAGCGCATTCATCGAACTCTCGGACGTCCGTAAAGTTTACGGCGAAGGCCCGAATGCGGTCGCGGCACTTGACGGTATCTCTTTTACCGCCGATCAGGGCGAATGGATCGCCATCATGGGCCCATCCGGCTCCGGCAAGACCACGCTGCTGAACCTTCTCGGCTGCCTCGATCAGGCGACAAGCGGTTCCGTGCGGATCAACGGGTCGGACACCTCGAAGCTGGGCCGCAACGATCTGGCGCGTTTTCGCAGCGAGACCGCGGGATTCATCTTCCAGCAGTTTCATCTCATCCCCCATCTGACGGCGGTTGAAAACGTCATGCTGGCGCAGTATTTCCACAGCATGACGGATGAGAAGGAAGCGCTCGAAGCGCTGCGGCACGTCGGCATGGCGGATCGCGCCACGCATCTGCCCTCGCAGCTTTCCGGCGGCGAACAGCAGCGCGTGGCCATCGCCCGTGCGCTGGTCAACGATCCGAAAATCATCCTCGCCGACGAACCGACCGGCAACCTCGACGCGGAAAACCAGCGCATCGTGCTCGGGCTGCTCAGCGATCTCCACGCCAAAGGCCGCGGCATTGTGATGGTGACGCACGATGAGAGCGTGGGACGGCTGGCCGACCGCCGGCTGAACCTCGATCACGGGCGCATCAAGACGAACCTGGTCTTTTCAGCCGAAGAGAACGAGGATTTCGATGAAGTGCTGGAGCATATCTGGACGCGCGATGAACCGGTCCAGCATCTGCATGCCACCGAATACACCGAAGTGCAGTGGCGCAAGCTGGTGCGGACGATGTGCGGGATCGGGCTGGTGAAGATCGAGAACGGGAAGGAAGTTCTGACGCCCGAGGGGGAAGAACGCGCCCGCATCGTGATTCGCCGCCACCGTCTGGCGGAGCGGCTTTTCATGGATGTGCTCTCGATCCGCGACGATCACGAGGTGGAAGAGAGCGCCTGCAAGTTCGAACACATCCTCAGTCCCGAGGTGACCGACAGCATGTGTACGCTGCTCGGCCACCCCTCTGAGTGTCCGCACGGGAGCCCGATTCCGCCGGGGCCGTGCTGCCCAAAACGTTAGTTACAGCTCGGGGTGCAGATGCACGGTCTTGCCGGCGGCGACGAAGACCTGCCGGCTCAGCACTTCCTGTCCGGCATGACGGACTTCCACCGTGTAGCTGCCCGGGCGCAGATGGAGCGAGTGAGCATCCTTCACGGTGCCCGCGAAAGCTCCGTCGATCCAGACCTCGGCGTCCTTCACCTTCGTGTCGACCTTGATTTCACCGGTCGCCGGCGCATAGACGTAGCCGTAAGCCGGACCCCAGTAATAAGGCCCCGGGCCCCAGTACGGGCCGAATCCGAAGCCGCCACCCACAAAGACGCGCGCGGCCGAAGCGCTCGCCGGAATCATAGCCATTACGACAACTGCAAGGAGAATCATTATTTTCTTCATGATCCTTGAACCTCCTGCCCCATTGGATGCAGGAAGTGTGCCAAACGCAAGTGATTGACTTTATTCACTCGTGCCAACGCCATTCCTTCTCTCACCACCACCAGAGCGGTGGAATTCCACCGCCCGAAGCGGCCCGAAGCCTGCTGGCATCAAATGGTAGTCTCGATATTTCATGCACAACGTAGTGATCATCGGTTCCGGCTGCGCCGGCAACACCGCAGCCATCTATACGGCCCGCGCCGGTCTGAAGCCTCTGGTCATCAAAGGCCATGAAGCGGGAGGGCAGCTCTCCATCACGAGCGAAGTGGAAAACTTCCCCGGCTTCCCGCACGGCATTCTCGGCCCCGAACTGGTCGAGAACATGAAGCAGCAGGCCGAACGCTTCGGCGCGGTCTTCATGGACGGCGAAGTGATGGAAGCCGATCTTTCGAAGCGGCCCTTCCGGCTCAGGGTTCATGACGACTGGATTGAAACCCGCGTCCTGATTGTGGCCTCGGGAGCCAGGGCGCGCTGGCTCGATCTGCCCTCCGAACAGAAGCTGATCGGGCATGGCGTGAGCTCGTGCGCGACCTGCGACGGGTTCTTCTATCGCGGCAAAAAGATCATGGTGATCGGCGGCGGTGATTCCGCCATGGAAGAGGCCAACTTCCTGACGCGCTTCGGCAGCGAAGTCGCGCTGGTGCATCGCCGCGACAGTTTCCGCGCTTCGAAGATCATGCTCGAACGCGCCCAGGCCAATCCGAAGATCCGGTTCATCCTGAACACGACTGTGGACGAAGTCTACGACGTCAGCCAGAACATCGTCACCGGCGTCCGGCTGCATAATCTCAAGACCGGCGAGAAGTACGATCGCGAAGTCGACGGCTTCTTCGTCGCGATCGGCCACATCCCGAACACGAAAATTTTTGAGGGCCAGCTCGACCTCGATCCCGATGGCTACATCGTTTCTCACGGCGGCGCGCGCACCAATATTAAAGGCGTGTTCCATGCGGGCGACGTGCAGGACCGCGTGTACCGGCAGGCCATCACCGCCTCGGGCGCGGGGTGCATGGCCGCCATCGAAGCCGAGCGCCTGCTCGAAGCAGAAGGACACTGAAGAACATGATCGAAAGACTTACGCCTCCGGGCTCGCCCGTTCCGAAAGGCCCGTATTCGCCGGTGGTGAAGGCCGGCGGTTTTGTTTTCCTCGCCGGACAGATCCCGCAGGAGAAAGGCGATATCCGGCACGAAACCCGCCAGGTGCTGACGAATATCAAAAGCATGCTGGAGGGCGTGGGCGCCTCGATGAAGCAGGTGGTGAAATCGGTTGTTTATCTGTCCGACGCCGCCGATTTCGCGGGGATGAACGAAGTTTACGCGGAGTTCTTCGGCGACGACAAACCGGTGCGGACGACCATCGTCTGCAAGTTCATGGCCGATATCAAAGTCG
>DASPQQ010000079.1:0-3993 GCA_035624885.1 Bryobacteraceae bacterium
CCGCCAGCGGAAACAGCGTATTCGTCACCTCATCCACCGCCTTGTCCCGCATCGCGCCATAGATGATCCGCACCGGCTCATCCGCAAAAAACTGCCGGATGTACGCCGCCAGCGCCTTCGCCCCCGCCGGATTATGGGCGCCATCGAGAATGAGGTCCGGCCCCGCCGCCACGCGCTCGAGCCGCCCCGGCCACGTGGCATGCCGGATCCCTTCTGCTATGGCAGTCGCCGGCAGCCCGAAAACCCGCAGCGCCGCCACCGCCGTCCGCGCATTCTCCACCTGATGCGCGCCCGCAAACGGGCATTCCACCGGAATCTCCAGATCGGATACCAGGCGGAACCGGCTGCCAAACCGGTCCATCTCGAGATTCTCCACGCGCCACGACGAAGAAAGCGTCACCGGCGCATTCATCTCAAGCGCGCGGTGCTCCAGCACCTCGAACGCCTCGGGCCGCTGCACTGCAATCACCACGGGCCGGTCCTGTTTGATGATTCCCGCCTTCTCCGCCGCAATCGATTCGATGCTCGAACCGAGAAACGCCTCATGATCGAAATCGATCGGCGTGATCACGGCCACTTCCGGCGTCACCACGTTGGTCGCATCCAGCCTGCCGCCGAGACCCGTCTCGAGAACCACAATGTCCACTTCGGCCCGCGCAAACGCGAGAAACGCCATCGCCGTCACAGTCTCGAAAAAGCTCGGATGCGTCTCGATCGCCTCGACGGCCAGAAGCGCCTCCGCAGCCCGATGCACTTCGAGAAAAGCCTCGGTCCACTCGCGCTCCGAAATCCGCTCGTGCCCGATCTGAATGCGCTCGCGCGCGTCCACCAGATGCGGCGAAGTGTAGAGCCCGGTCCTGTACCCGGCCTCGCGCAGAGCCGACGCGATCATCGCGCAGGTCGAACCCTTGCCGTTCGTCCCGGCCACATGGATATACCGCAGCCGCGCGTGCGGATTGCCCAGCGCCCCGAGCAGCCGCCGGATCTTTTCCAGATCCCACTTGACGGTCTTCAGCTCCGGACCGAGCGAGAACAGAAACCGGATGGTATCGGCGTAGCTCACGCGACAGCGGCGTGCGAAACGGAGCCCGCGAAAAATTCGAGGGCGCTGGCCAGATAGTTCTTCATGTCCGCGCGCGGCACCACGGCATCCAGCATGCCGTGCTTCAGCAGAAACTCGCTGCGCTGAAACCCTTCGGGCAGCTTCTGCCGGATGGTCTGCTCGATCACGCGCGGCCCGGCAAACCCGATCAGCGCGCCCGGCTCCGCGATATTCAGATCGCCCAGCATGGCGAAGCTCGCGGTCACGCCGCCGGTCGTCGGATCGGTCAGCACGCTGATATAGGGAATGCGCTCTTCATCGAGCAGCATGAGCGCCGCCGAAATCTTCGCCATCTGCATCAGGCTCACCGCGCCCTCCTGCATGCGCGCGCCGCCCGAAGCCGAAACGATAATCAGCGGGATCTTCCGCTCCATGCACCGCTCGATGGCGCGCGTGATCTTCTCGCCCATCACCGCCCCCATGCTGCCGCCGATGAATTTCGCCTCCATCGCGCAGATGTGCACCTCGCGGCCGGCCAGTCTGCCGGTGGCGCAGATGACCGCGTCCCTGAGCGAAGTCGCGGCCTGTGTCGCCTTCAGCCGGTCGGCGTAAGGCCTCGTGTCGGTGAAGTCGAGAGGGTTGGTCGAGACCAGCGACGCCTCGTATTCCTGCCACAGGCCGTCATCGAAAAGAAGATCGAGGCGCGAGCGCGCATCCAGATAAAAATGATGCCCGCACTTGCCGCACACATTGTGCGTGGCTTCGAGATCCTTCTTCCAGATGATCTCCCGGCAGCCGTCGCACTTGAGCCAGAGCCCCTCGGTGCGCACCGGGTTACTGCCATCCCCGGCCGCGGGTTTGGCGTCCGAATCCCGCTTGAACCAGGCCATTACTTGGGTTGAGGAGCGATCCGCAGATACGGCTTCAGCGTCTTCCAGCCGCCGGGCGCAATCTGCTTCGCTTCCTCTTCGCTGACCGCCGGAGGAATCACCACATCCTCGCCCGGCTTCCAGTTCACCGGCGTCGCGACCTTGTACTTCGCCGTAAGCTGCATCGAATCGAGCACGCGCAGCACTTCATCGAAGTTGCGTCCGGTCGACATCGGATACGTCAGCATCAGCTTGATCTTCTTGTCGGGCCCGATCACGAAGACGGTCCGCACCGTCTGGTTATTCACCGCGGTGCGGCCCTCGCAGGTGTCACCCGCATCGGCCGGCAGCATGTCGTAGAGCTTCGCCACCTTCAGCTCCGGGTCTCCGATCATCGGATAGTTCACCTTGTGTCCCTGCGTCTCTTCGATATCGGCTGCCCATTTCCCGTGGTTCCCCACCGGATCCACGCTCAGCCCGATGATCCTGCAATTGCGCTTGCGGAACTCCGGCTCTAGACCCGCCATATAGCCGAGTTCCGTCGTGCAGACCGGCGTGAAATCCTTCGGGTGCGAGAAGAGGATGGCCCAGCCGTTACCGATCCATTCATGAAAGCTGATTGGACCCTGGGTTGTTTCCGCCGTGAAGTTCGGTGCTTCGTCGTTGATTCGCAGTGACATATGCCGTATTTTATACTCGTCCATACTATGGATGCGCGCGGCACGGTCCGGATTGAAAGCTTCTATCTCGGCTGTCTCGCCCACGCCTCTTATCTGATCGGCTCCGGGGGCGTCGCGGCCGTCATCGACCCGCAGCGCGACATCGCGATCTATCTCGATACCGCCGGGCGCCTCGGTCTCCGCATCGGACACGTCATCGAAACCCACCTTCACGCCGATTTCGTCTCCGGCCATCTCGAACTCGCCCGGAAGACCGGCGCGCCCATCTACCTCGGCGCGGGCTCCGGAGCGCAGTTTCCCCACATCGCCGTCAAGGACGGCGATTCCATTCAGTTCGGCAACTGCCGCCTCGATTTCCTCTCCACTCCAGGCCACACGATCGAAAGCATCTCTATCCTGATGAACGGCGCCGAAGCCGTCTTCACCGGCGATACTCTTTTCGTCGGCGACGTCGGCCGCCCCGATCTCTCGCCCGATCACACCCCGCAGCAACTCGCCGCGCTCCTCTACCGGAGCCTGCACGAAAAACTGCTGACCCTGCCCGACGAAACCGTCATCTATCCCGCTCACGGCGCCGGTTCCCTCTGCGGCCGCCAGATGGGACCCGAGCGTTCCTCCACCATCGGCAGGGAGCGCCGCTTCAACTACGCTCTGCAGGCAAAGACTTCCGAAGAGTTCGTCCAGCTCCTGACCGACCATCTGCCGGTCCGTCCCGAATATTTCGGCCGCGAAGTGGAACTCAACCGCCAGGGAGCGGTGGCGCTCGATGCCCTGCCCGAAATCCCCGCCCTTTCCGCCGGGCAAGTCGCACAATTACAGAAAGATGGCGCGATTCTCGTAGATACTCGTTCAGCTCAGGATTTCGCCACCGCCCACGTCCCCGGCTCGATTCACGTGGCCCTTACCGGCCAGTTCGCCTCCTGGGCGGCGCGCATTCTCGGGCTCGACGCGCCCATCATCATCGTCGGCGAAGACCTTGAGCACGTGAAGGAATCCCGCCTCCGCCTCGCCCGCGTCGGGATTGAAAACGTCAAGGGCTATCTCGAAGACGGCGTCGCCGGATGGATCCGCGCCGGTCTGGATCTCGACTACATCCCCAGACTTTCCGCCCTGGATCTCCACGAGCTTCTCGAAAACGAAACCGACCGCATCACCGTGCTCGATGTCCGCGAACCCGCCGAAACCGCCGCCGGCGCCATCCGCGGCGCCATCAACATTCCGCTCGGCTCCCTCGCCTCCCGGACAAACGAACTCGACCCGTCGAAGCTCCTCGTGGTCCACTGCAAGGGCGGCTATCGCAGCTCCATCGCGGCCAGCCTCCTCCGCCGCGCCGGATTCACCGATATTGCCGACCTCGCCGGCGGCTACGACGCTTTCAAGGCCGCGGCTACCGCGGATACGG
>DASPQQ010000080.1:0-16962 GCA_035624885.1 Bryobacteraceae bacterium
ACGTTGCCGTGATCGTCGCACGCGACGACAACCACTTCCATTCCCGCCATGTGGGCCGACGCCGGGTTGGTGCCGTGCGCCGATGACGGTATCAGGCAGACATTGCGGTGCGCCTCGCCGCGGCTGCGGTGATACGCGCGAATGGCCAGCAGGCCCGCGTACTCGCCCTGCGCGCCGGAGTTGGGCTGCAGCAGAATGGCGTCATAGCCGGTAATGCCGCAGAGCATTTCTTCGAGATGGCGGAACATCTCGTGATAACCAGCCGCCTGCGCGGCCGGAGCGAACGGGTGCAGCGCGCCGAACTCGGGCCAGGTGACCGGCGCCATTTCCGACGTCGCGTTGAGCTTCATGGTGCAGGAGCCGAGCGGAATCATGGCGCGGTCGAGCGCGAGATCGCGATCGCTCAGCTTGCGCATGTAGCGCAGCATCTCCGTTTCCGAGCGGTGGAGATGGAAAACCGGATGCGTCAGGAACGGGGATGTGCGGGCAAAGCCGGAAGGCAGCGCGGGCGCTTCGATTTCGGCGGCGCCGGATTGTGCTCCGAAGACCCGCAGCACGGCTTCGACAATCTGCGGTGTGGTGGTTTCGTCGAGCGAAATTCCAAGGGTCGCGTCATCGATCACGCGCAGGTTGATCTTCGCCGCATCGGCGCGCGCGAGGATCTCCCGCTGTTTGCCGCCAGCCGTGACGGTCACCGTGTCGAAGAATGCCTTGTTGTTGACGGTGAAGCCGAGCGCGGCAAGACCTGAAGCGAGTGCCGCGGTGCGGCGGCGCACCTGCTGCGCGATGTACACGAGACCCTCGGGCCCGTGATACACGGCGTACATCGAAGCCATCACAGCCAGCAGCACCTGCGCGGTGCAGATGTTCGATGTCGCCTTCTCCCGGCGAATGTGCTGTTCACGCGTCTGGAGCGCGAGGCGATATGCGGGGTTGCCTCGCGAATCCACGGAAACGCCGACCAGCCGGCCCGGCAGCGATCTCTTATAAGCGTCCTTCACGGCCAGAAATGCCGCGTGCGGTCCGCCGTAGCCCATGGGTACGCCAAAACGCTGAGCCGAGCCGATGGCGATATCGGCGCCGAGCTCTCCCGGCGGGGTGAGCAGGGTCAGGGCCAGCGGGTCGCTGGCGAGGACCGCCAGACCGCCGCCCGCCTGCACCTTGTTGATGGCCGCGCGAAAATCCCGGATCTCCCCGAAGGTATCCGGGTATTGAAAGAGTGCACCGAAGAAGTCGCCATCGGGCATGTTTTCGCCGTCGCCCGTGACGACCGTCCAGCCCAGCGGTTCCGCGCGGGTCTCGAGCACGGCGAGCGTCTGCGGATGCACCGCGCGATCCACGAAGAAACGCGTGGATTTCGATTTCGCCGAACGCTGCGCGACGGCCATGGCTTCCGCCGCGGCAGTGGCTTCATCCAGCATGGAAGCGTTGGCGATGTCGAGTCCGGTGAGATCGCAGACCATGGTCTGGAAATTGAGCAGGGCTTCGAGACGCCCCTGGCTGATCTCCGGCTGATAGGGCGTGTAGGCCGTGTACCACGCGGGATTTTCCAGAATGTTGCGCTGAATGACGCCCGGCACGAGCGTGCCGTAGTAACCCGTGCCGATGAGCGAGGTGCGCACTTCATTGCGGGACGCGATGCCGCGCAGAAACTCAAGGGCTTCGGTTTCCGGCATGGCCACGCCGACATCGAGCGGCTGCTTCTGGCGGATCGACGCCGGCAGCGTCTGGCTCATGAGGTCTTCGAGCGACTTCGCCCCAACGGCCTCGAGCATGGCCTGGATATCGTCCGGCGAAGGGCCGATGTGACGGCGATCAAACGTTGTCGCGGGGCAGGTTTCGAATCGGGCTTCGGGCATGGAGCACCTTTCGCCCCATCTGTCTTCTTTGCCTGAGAACGTTATCCCTTCGGCGAACCGGCCTGCTTGACATCAACGAAGCCGGTTACTTTCCAGATGTCGAAATCAAAGCCGCCTTCGGCGGCGTGGCGACGGTCCTTTTGCCTGAGAGTTTCCGGGGCGGTTGCTCCTTCGGCGCCAGCGGTGAAGCTGATCTCTCCCGTCTGATTTTCAGAATAGCGCGCGTGTCAACTAATAGGCTGCTGAAAAACCGGGACAGACAGAACTGGGCAGCCTTTTTCGCCATGCCAAATCACGTATTTTCAGCAAACTTCTGAGGCGAAAAAGGTGCCAGTTTGGTCTGTCCCAATGTTTTTCAGCAGCCTGCTAAGCTTCGGCTCCCACGTAGGCTTCGTAATCGGCGGGAGTCATAAGGTTGTTGATTTCGGCCGGATCGCTGACCTTCACCTTGATCAGCCACGCCACGCCGTGCGGATCCTCGTTGAGCTTCTCCGGTGAATTCACGAGCAGCTCATTGGCCTCCACCACTTCGCCCCCGACCGGCGCATAGATATCGGAAACCGCCTTTACCGATTCCACCGATCCGAAGCTTTTCCCCGCTTCGAACTTCGTCCCCACCTTCGGCAGATCGACGTAGACGATATCGCCGAGCTCGCGCTGCGCATGATCGGTGATGCCGAATGTCGCGACATCGCCTTCGAGAAGAACCCACTCATGCTCTTTGGTATATCGGAAATTTTCCGGATAGCTCATTTCTTCCTCTTGTAGAAAGGAGTCGGCACGGTCTCGGCTTCGACCGGCTGGTTGCGAACCACGATTTCGATTTTCTCGCCCGGCCTGGCGTGGGCGATCGGGAGATAGCAAAGCCCGATGTTTTTGTTCAGCGTGGGCGAGGGCGAACCGCTGGTGACCCAGCCGGCTGGTTTGCCTTCCACGAGAACTTCATAGCCATCGCGTCCGATGCCGCGGCCGCGCATCTCGAACCCTATAAGCTTCCGCGTCAATCCGGTTTCGAGCTGTTTTTCGAGCGCGGCTTTGCCGATGAAGTCGCCTTTATCGAACTTGACGATCCACCCGAGATCGGCCTCAAGAGGCGTGATCGTATCCGTGATCTCGTGGCCGTAGAGCGCCATCTTCGCTTCAAGGCGCAGCGTATTGCGCGCGCCGAGACCGCATGGTTTGATACCCTCGGCGGCCCCGGCATCCATGATGGCGTTCCAGACAGCGACGGCGTTTTCCGGCGCGACGTAGACTTCGAATCCGTCTTCGCCGGTGTAGCCGGTGCGGGCCATGCGCGCGGGAACGCCGGCGAATCTGCCGTCCGTGAACCAGTAATACTTCAGGGACGCGAGATCGGAATCGGTCAGGTCGCGAATCGCTTCGAGCGCTTTCGGGCCCTGAATCGCAATCTGCGCGTATTTCGGGCTTGCGTATTCGACCTCGCAATCGAATTTGTTCGCGCCGCGGATGTGTTCGAAATCCTTCTCCTGGTTCGAGGCATTGACGCAGATGAAGAATTCGGTGTCGGAGACTTTGTGGACCAGGATGTCATCGACAAAGCCGCCGGATTCATAGAGCAGGCCGGAATAATGCGCCTGGCCCTGTTTCAGCCGGCAGGCCGCGTTGGTCGAAACGTAGTCGACGAGCCTGAGCGCTTCCGGTCCACGGATTTCGATTTCGCCCATGTGGCTGACATCGAAGAGGCCGACGGCGTTGCGCACCGTATGGTGCTCATCCACGAGGCCCGAATAGGAAACCGGCATGTCCCAGCCGCCGAAATCGACCATCTTCGCGCCGAGTGCGCGATGAACCGCATTCAGGGGTGTCTTCCGCAATGTCTGGGTTTCCATTATTCGGCCGGAGCGACGGAGATGATTTTGAGCACGTTGCCCTTCGTGGTTCCCGTGATCATGACTTTCTTTCCGGCATACCCGGCCGCGCTTTTGGGATCGCTCAGCCGCCAGGCGCGATCTTCGGTCTGGAGGGTGTAAACGGGGTCCTTGTCGATGGGGCACTGCGTGGCGCAGGCGGGTCCGACGCACTGGTTGCTGTGGACGACGCCCGTGAAGGTTTGCGCTGCAAAGCCGGCAGCAGCGACGAGACTCAATGCGACGATGCCGGCGAAGCGTTTCATGGAACCCTCATTGTAGCCTTGTCGAGCCCGCAACTGGCACAGGTCTGATTGACTTTTCCCGGCTCGTGGAATCGCTTCCCGCAGCGCGGACAGGGCCAGCGCTCATACCAGTTCTGCAGGCCGAGCCAGGCGATCACGGCCGTGGCGAAGAGCGCGATCGGCGCGACGTGCGAATAGTCGCGGATCCACCAGCTGAGGAGCAGCAGGACGGCGGGAACGAGGTATGCGATGAGACGCCGCTTTTTGTAGTCCGCCCACGCCGCGGCGTAGTCTTTGCCGGCCACTCTCCGAAGTTATCAGACGGTTTTGAGCCAGTTGCGGAACTTGTCCGGACTGGCGGCGTAGTTGGGGAAGACCGACTGGATGTTCTGGTTTCCGAGGTGCAACGCGACGGCTTCGCTCAGCACATCGCGGAAATCGGTGGTGAGGGCGAGATCGCGCGATTCGTAGAGTTGTTCCTGCGCGAGGCCCGGCCAGTCGCCATAGACCTTTCCGCCTGCGACCGCTCCGCCCATCACGAACATGACGTTGGCATGGCCGTGGTCTGTGCCGCGGTTGCCGTTTTCTCTGGCTGTGCGGCCGAATTCGGACATCGTGACCACCACGACGTCTTCCATCCGGTCGCCGAGATCCTGAGAGAAGGCCGCGAGCGAGCCGCCGAATTCGCCGAGCACGTTGGCGAGAACGCCGACCGACGCCTTCGGCCCGACTTCATTCACGTGGTGATCCCAGTTCCCGATGTCGGCGAACGCCACTTCGAGACCCACATCGGCTTTGATGAGCTGCGCGATCTGCTTCATGGAATCGCCGAAGCGGCCGCGCGGATAATTCGCGCCGCCCGCCGGCTGATAGGGCGTCTTCTGGATGGATTGCAGAATCGAAACTGCTTCGAAGGTTTCGCGCGCGGTGCCGCCGAGAATCACGTCGTTGGTTTCCCCGTACATCGCCTGGAGAGCTTTGGCGGCGCTGTTGTCGCGCACCGTGAAATTGCCGAGGCTTTCGACGGCCACGGCCTTGTTGGGTCCGGCGAGCGTTCGGGACATGGTCGCGCCGAGGCTCACGGCGCGCACGGCAGAGGGCTGCCCATCCGTTTGCGGCGGCAGCGCACGGTTCAGCCAGCCATCCGTGGTGGCTTTCAGACCGGGCGTGCCGGACTCCATGTAATCCTGCGCGTCGAAATGCGAACGCGTGGGGTCGGGCGAGCCGGCGGCGTGGATGATCGCAAGCTGCTGCTTCTTCCAGAGCGGCACGAGCGGCGCGAGCGAGGGATGGAGGCCGAAGAAGCCATCGAGGTCGATGGCCGCGTCGGGCGAAGTGCCTCGCGCGAGAGGGCGCGGGATCGAGATGGTCGGACGCAGATCGTAATAACGCCGCTCGGCGTGCGGCACCACGATGTTCAGCCCGTCGGCCGCGCCGCGCTGGAAGATGGCCACCAGCACTTTCTTCCGTTGCCCGGGTTGTTCAGCCCCCAATGCCGCGCGCTGGAGCCAGAGCGGAGCCGAACCGACACCGGCGAGAGCGAATGCGGAGTTGCGAAGGAAGATTCTGCGTGAGTGCGGCATATAGCTACCTGCGTTGAAAATCCGGAGATCCCAGGGTCAAACCCGCGGCGAGCATGCCGGCCTGCTGCTGTTGCGCGAGCGCGGCCTCAATTGCATCCTTTGCCGCGGGTGAAGGATCCGCGGAAAGAAGACTCTTTTCGAGGCCCGATGCGTCGAGCGTGAATTGCGTCGCATCCACCTTGACGCCGCCGATTCCATTCCGCGTCAGCGCCGTCGCGAAATTCATGCGCGCGAGCAGGGATGCCGAATTCAGCCAGTCCGAACCGCGATTCGAATAGCCGGTCGGTTCGAGCTTGCGATAAAGAGGTTCACCGAGCGGATTGAGCTGGCCTGCGAGCGGCTGCGCGAAATCGATATCGGCATTCACCGCGCGCATGGCGCTGACCACGAACTCGAAGGGCGACTTCACCTTGTTGCGGAAGTTGGCCGGATCCCAGAATTCCGGCGCGCGCAGCATGGTCCGCATCACTTCGCGCAGATCGCCATCGGTCTTTGTGAAGGTCTCGGCCATCTTCTGCACCAGCGCCTCGGGTGGATCGTCGGCCACGAAGCGCGTGGCGAGGCTTTTCGAAATGAAATGCGCGGTCGAAGGATGGCGCGCGAGGATATCGAGCACTTTGAGGCCGTCGCTCATCCCGCCGCCGGCCGGAATCATCACGCCGAGCACGTGCTTCTCGCCCTTATCGTGCAGCTTGTCGTTGTAATCGAAGCCGCCGCCGAGATTCGGTTCCTTGATGGTCCAGCCGGTGAAGCAGCGCGCCACTTCGGTCACGTCCTGCTGGGTGTAGCCGCCATCCACGCCGAGCGTGTGGAGTTCCATCAGTTCACGGCCGTAGTTTTCGTTCAGCCCCTGGCGGCGGCGCTTTGCCGGATCGGGTCCGGCCGATTGCCAGTTGTCCAGATAGAACAGCATCGCCGGGCTCTGGGCAGTGGCCAGAAGCAGGTCCTTGAACTTGCCGAGCACATGCGGGCGGATGGTGTCGCGCTCGTAGCTCGTCACCATGTACCGGTCGGCGCCTTTATCGAGGTTGACGTTGAAGTGGTTGTACCAGAAATCGGTCAGGACCTCTTCGAGCTGCCGGTCGCTGTAGACCGCGCGCAGAATCTTGCCTTCCATCAGATCCTGATTCACCACCTGAACCGGTCCGTTGAAGATCTGGATGCGCCGGCGCAGGTCGGGCGGAGCGAGGCCCATCAGGCGATTCCGCGCGCCGTTCGGCAGCGTGTCGAGAACGTCCAGCTGCTCGGCGGGAGAAAACGTTTCGAGAAGAGCGACCTGTTCGGGCGGCTTGCCGTTGTCGAGGATCTGGCGCTGTTCGTCGTCGAGCTGCCAGGTCTCGGGCAGCGACGACGCCTTCATATCCGCGTCGCCCGGCAGCCCGATCCTGTCGGCCGCTTCGCGGCGTTTGTACCGCGCCACCAGCTTCTCGACCGAATAGCGGGTCTGCTGATCGTCGGGAAACGCCAGCCGGCCGTCGAGCATCAGTTTGACCATCTGCGGCGTCGGATACCGCCGCACCATTTCGGCGGTGGTCATCTGGAGCGTATCGAGCGGCGCCAGCTTGGCTTCGAGCACCGGGTTCAGGGGGATCTGTTCCGGATGGAGCTGGAGTTCGATCCATTGCTCAAGCCCCATCGCGTTCACGGCTTCCACATCGCCCTTGCGCGGCCCGAACGTCAGCCGGTTCAGGGCGTGGAGCGTTCTCTGCTCCGGCGTCATCGTGGGCACTGCCGGAGCCGATGTGTTCTTCTGAGTGGCTGCGGGAGAGCCGGCTGGCGGAGCCGGTTTCTTTTTCTTCGCCTCAAGGCGCGGGGCGAGCGTGAGGAGCGCAATCGACAGGACAAAAAAGCCGGTTCGACGCATAGGCGCTTTCTGCTATTGTCTAACGCCTGCGGCCAGGAAGAGTTTCTCCCGGTATGTTAATCTTATAGATTCGAGTTCCACGTAAAGGATCAGATTTAACAGATGGCAAACACTTTCGGGGCATTGAAGCGGGTTCGGGTGGCGGAACGGCGCACTGCTTTTAACCGGCTGGCAAAGACGCGCCTGCGGCACCAGATCCGCAGCATGCGCCGCGCGCTGGCCGCGAAGCAGCCGGGCAACCTCAACGAAGTGATGGCGCAGACCTTCTCGCTCATCGACAAGGCGGCTCGCAAGGGCTACATCAAGACCGGCACGGCTTCGCGCTACAAGAGCCGCCTGCACACGCGCGTGAAGACCGCGCTCGGCCAGATTCAGAAGTAGTTCACTTTCTTCCCAGAAAACGCAGCCGCACGTTGACCGCACGGGCCTGGCCCCGCGCGTACGTCAGGTACTGCGGCGAATCGATATCCGTGTTCACCTGGTTGGGATTGGCGCGGTTGAGCGCGTTGATCCAGCCGACCCTCCACGCCCAGAGGTATCCGCGGAACGGGAACCGCCGCTCGATTGCGACGTTCAAAGTCGCGTAATCCGGAAACCGCATCGAATCGGGCGGGCCCACGATATTGCCGGTCTCATTGGTCACGCTGAACGGGAAACCGGTGCGGTAATCGAACAGCACCTGCAGATCGGTTTCGCCGACGATCTTCGCGAGAAACCCCGGAAACCAGTTCTTCTCGAGCGGCGCCCATCCCCACGTCAGAAAATGATTCGGCGCATCCCAGAGCAGCGGGCCGCCCGCCTGCGGCGTGAACAGAGGATTCTCCACGGAGTAATCGATGACCGCGTTGGCGCGGGCCTCCGAGCGCGTGTAGCTGGCGAACCACTGGTAGCGCGCGAGAAACGTCCTGCGCAGCGACACTTCGGCCGAGCGGTAGCGCTGCCGCTGAATGTTGTCGAGAATGTACAGATTCAGCGTGGGGCTCACCACCGAATCCTCGAACGTGAATCCCCGGCTGCCCTGGCGCGATAACAGGTTCAGCTTGCCGTAGATTTGCCAGGGTAGTTTGCGGTCGGCGGAAAAACTGGTGAGCGCGAAGCGCGGCAGCCGGAGGTCGCGCGTGGCCAGTTCGAACCTCGTCAGGATCGGTCCGCCCACGACGGTCCCGTCGGGCGAGTAGAAAGTGCTGATGCTGTCCTGCTCCTGGCTGAGCGCCAGCATGTTGAGGGTGACAGCGTCGTAGAAGACGCCCCACCCCGCCGAAAATCTTGCTCCGCCTGCCCAGGCCGGGGACCACGCGGCGGCCAAGCGCGGCGCCGCCGGCGCGCCTCCCGTGTATTCATCCCACTGGGTGCGCACGCCGGCTTCGAGAGACAGGCTCTTCGCCGGATTCCACCGGTCGAGCAGATAACCCCAGGCTTCGACGTTATGAGTAAACTGACGCGGCGAACCGAGAAACTGCACGTCGCGAATCAGGGAATTGTCCACCCGCACGGATTCGTAATCGTGCCGCAGAATCGTCTGGTCGAGGCCGCTGCGCTGCACATCCGTGCCCACCCGGAACTGATGCGTTCCATGCCACGCGACCGGCCGGACGAAGCCGTTGACCAGCCATTCCTGGCGGCTGGTCCACGCGGTCTGATCGGCGAAGTAGTTGCCGCTCGATCCGAACGGCGTGATCACATAGGGCGCGTCGCCCTGCGGCGAAAGCCTGCGGTAACCGGCGCTGTCGGCAAAGCCGAATTCGACAAGGCCGCCGCCGACCATCCACTGGTCCTTCACGGTGCCGAGAAACAGGGAAACGCGGCGGTTCACCGTGGTCTCCGCCGGGTCGAAGATCGACAGCCCGGTGCGGGTGTCATCTTCCAGATTCAGGAGGAAACTCGCGGTCAGAATGTCGGCGTTGCCGATGTTCCACTGCAGGCGCGTCAGGTCGGTGCCGCTGGCGCCGGTCGTCTGGTTCCCGCCTTTCGGCAGACCCGGGACGATCGCGACCGAGTAGAACGTGTCGAACGAATTCTCAAACCAGATGCGGCCTTTCCGGAGCGGTCCGGACACCTTCACCCGCGGCGACCAGTGGTTCAGATGAAAGCCATCCTGGGTGCCGAACCCCGGAATGAAGTTCGTGCCGCCGAAGCGCCAGCGGTCGTCGCCCATCTCGGTTTTGATATCGACCGTGCCCGCCGAGCCTTTGCCCTGATCCGGCCCGAAGCGGCTCGCGTTCCATTCAATGGCCTGCACGGTATCGACATTCATGCGCGTATTCAGGGCTCCCGTGGAGGGGTCGGACACTTCGAAGCCATCGAGCCGGTAGCTCGTCTCGTTCGTATTGCCGCCGCTGAAATGGATCTGGCCGGAGTTGTCGGAGACCACGCCGGGCATCAGCGGCAGCGCGCTGCGGTAATCCTGCGAGGCCGGATACGGGATGTTGAGAATCTCCTGATTGTTCAGCTTCTTCGTATCGGAAGTCTGTTGCGGATCGATGACCGGCGGCGAATAGTGGACATCCACCGATTCGGCCAGATCCTTCAGCCGGTTCAGGCGGATTTCGAGCGGCGCGGCTTCGCTGAGCGCGACGGACGGCTCTGCGAACAGGAAGTAGCCGTCGCTCTGCGCCTCGACCCGGTAGTTCCCATCCTCCGGGACCTCGAGCCGGAAGACGCCCGCCGCATCCGACGTGGCGCCGATGGACGTTGCGCCACCCGATACAGTCACGCGAACGTCGCGCACGGGGGCACCGTTTTCATCCGCGACTCTGCCGGTGATCGTTACCGCAGCCTGCGCCGAGCCGAGCGCGGCGCACACCACCAGCGCAAGCTTCGCGATACTGCCGGCAATCCCCTGACGCATGAGCGCAGCTTTGATTCTAAGCGGAATCCGCGAGGTTTTCCTCACGGAGTAAGCTGGTGTGGATGATTATCGAGGTTCTTCTCACCGAGGCTGAAATCGCGTACGAGTTCGCCGAAGCCATGGAGGCGCGCGATCTGCCGGAGAAGTTTTTCTACTGGACGCCGCTGTCCGTGACGGCGTGGAAAGGCCTCGCGGGCGAGTCGCATGAAAGCCTTCGCCCCACGTGGGAAGCCCTCGCGCTCAAGGCCGGGGATCTGGTGAAGCCGTTTCCGGGGAGAGTGCCGGTCATCAGTTTCGGCGCAGGCGACGGATCGAAGGACCGCGCCATCCTGAAGGCGCTCCTTGAAGCGGGCCGGGATGTCAAATACTTCCCGGTCGACGCCAGCCAGATGATGCTGGAGATGGCCTGCGCCGCCGCGGAGGACGACGATTGCGAAGCGCTGGGCATCAAGGCCGACATTTCGAGCCCGGTGCATCTGACGCTCGCCGCCGACGTTAGCGAAGCGCCCCGCCTGTTCCTCATGGTGGGCAACACGCTGGGCGGTTTCGATCCGCTGGATCAGATCCGGCATGTCGCCGCCTGCCTCCACGCGGGCGACATCCTGATTCTCGACGCGCGGATTCACGGCGAATCGAAGGAACCGACCGAGGCGCAGAAGAGTTTCGCCTTCGCTCCGCTCGCCAGCCTCGGGGTCGCCGCCATGGACGGCGAACTGAAGTTCGCCGAGAACGAAGACAATCGCAGGCCGGGGCTGTATATCGTGACGCGGCGCTTCCAGGCGAGCCGCGACCTGACCGTTTTTGCGAGCGGCCGCGAAATCCACGTCGAACGCGGCGAGAGGATCTTCCTGAATTTCCGCTACCGGTTCACGCGCGAGGCGCTGCGCTGGCTGATTGCGGAGCATGCCGGGCTGAAGATCATGGGCGAGATCCCGTCGGCCGACGGGCGCTTTGTGACCGTGATTTGTGCGAAGTAGCTCCGGCCCCGGCTAGCCTGCTGATTCCAAAGGACTAGCCTGCGGAAAAACCACTCCACGTTTCACGCTTCCCGAACGTCAATAAATACGTGAGTACTGGCCCGATTCGTCCCCTTTCCTTCCCCGGCTCGCCGGGCGAAGCGGAAATCACCGAAACCCAGGCCGCCGCGGCGCGCTACCGCTGCGAATTCGTCGATCTGCGCGATGCCGCCATCGAACATGACCTTTTCCGCTCCATCCCGGTCGATCTCATGTTCCGTTACAATTTCGTGCCGCTCGCCGCATACAACGGCACGCTGGAAATCGCTCTTTCCGACCCGCGGAACCTGACCGCCATCGACGAACTCAGCCTTCTGCTGCACAAGAAGCTGAGGGTCAAGGTCGCGACCGCGTCGCAGATTGCCGATCTGCTGAAGAAGACCGAACAGTCCCAGCGCGTCCTCGAAGAAGTGACCGAGGGATTCGCGCTCGATGTGGTCGGCGACGAGGACAACCCGGACGAAACGCTTTCGATCGACAAGCTCTCGGCCGTCGACAGCGATATCGCGCCGGTCATCAAGCTCGTCGATACCACCATCTTCAACGCCCTCGAGCGCCGCGCGAGCGATATTCATATCGAATCGCGCGACCAGGAAGTGGTCATCAAGTACCGCATCGACGGTGTCCTGCATTACGCCATGCCGCCCATCGCGAAGGACTGGCATTCCACCATCCTTTCGCGCATCAAGATCATGAGCGAGCTCGATATCGCCGAGCGCCGCGTCCCGCAGGACGGCCGTTTCCGCGTCCGCTACAAGAACCGGCTCATCGATTTCCGCGTCTCCATCATGCCCACCATCTACGGCGAAGATGCCGTGCTGCGCGTGCTCGACAAGGAATCGATGAGCGAGAAGTTCGCCAGCCTCTCGCTCGACGTGGTCGGGTTCAGCGACAGCGATCTGGTGAAATTCCGGCGCTACATCGCCGAACCTTACGGCATGGTTCTGGTGACCGGACCGACCGGTTCCGGCAAGACCACCACGCTCTACGCCGCGCTGAGCGAAATCCGCACCGACGAAGACAAGATCATCACCATCGAAGACCCGGTCGAATACCAGCTCAAGGGCATCACGCAGATTCCGGTCAACGAGAAGAAGGGGCTGACCTTCGCCCGCGGCCTGCGTTCCATCCTGCGCCACGATCCCGACAAGATCATGGTCGGCGAAATCCGCGATCAGGAAACGGCGCAGATCGCCATCAACTCGGCGCTCACCGGGCACCTCGTTTTCACCACCGTCCACGCCAACAACGTGGTGGACGTGCTCGGCCGCTTCCTCAATATCGGCGTCGAAGCCTACAACTTCGTCTCCGCCCTGAACTGCATCCTGGCGCAGCGCCTCGTGCGCGTGAACTGCGAGCACTGCAAGCGGCCGGTGAAGCATCCGGATTCCGCTTTCATCGAGAGCGGTCTCGATCCCGCCGAATGGCGCCACACGGAACTCCTCGAGGGCGCGGGCTGCTTTGAATGCGGCGGCACGGGTTATCGCGGCCGCACCGCGATCCACGAACTGCTCGATCTGAGCGACCGTATTCGCGAACTGATTCTCGATCGCCGCCCGACTTCCGAAATCAAGCGCCGCGCCCGCGAAGAAGGCATGACGTTCCTCCGCGAGTCGGCTGTCAACAAGGTCCGGGCCGGCGTGACCACGCTGCGCGAGATCAACAAGGTGACGTTCGTCGAATGAGCGATCTCATCAACAAAGCGCTTCGGATCCTCAAAGACCCGCCGCCCGAGTTCGCGTTTGAAATCGCGGCCGACGGGATCGCGGTCTCGCGCACGCGCCCTCCGGCGGCCGTGCAGCATGCCGCGCTGCGCGAGGGCGTTCTCGAGCCATCGCCGGTGAAAGAGAACTTTCTCGATGCGGCAGCTTTTGCGGCCGCGGTGAAAAAGCTCGTTCCGCCCGCGGCATCCGGCGGACGCCGCACCGCCGCCCTGATCCTGCCCGATAATTGCGTCCGCATCGCCGTGCTCGATTTCGACACGCTCCCGGAAAAGGAAGAGGAGCGCCGCGCGCTGATCCGCTTCCGCCTGCGCAAGAGCGTGCCCTTCGATGTCGATGAAGCCGCTCTGGCCTGGTACCAGCAGGCCGGGAACAGCGTGGTCGTGGCGCTGGCGCCAGCCGAAATCATTGCGCGCTACGAGGCTCCGTTCCGCGCCGCCGGCCTCAACCCCGGGTTCGTCACGGTCTCTTCGCTCGCCATGGCCGAGACTCTGCCGTCCACGGGCTCGTTTCTCATGGCGCGCCGCAGCCCGGGTTCGCTTACCGTGCTCGCCGTGAAGAATGGCGAGGTCACCATCGCCCGCTCGCTCGATCTGACGGAAGACTCGCCCGATCCGATCGGCGAAATCTCGAATGACATCTACCCGACCCTCGCCTATATCGAGGACCAGACCGGCACGCGTCCCGAGAAGCTGTATCTCGCCGGGTTCGGAAACGATGCCGGAACCGCGGCAACGCGCCTCTCGATCGAGCTCGACATCCCGGTCGACACCGTTGCCGAGCCGCATCCCGGTCTGGCTGGCTATCTGGCGCGTCTCGATCAGCGGCTGAATCTGGCGAGCGTGCCGTTCCGCCGCGACCGGCCCATTCTCGTCGCTTCGGCGGCCGCTGCCGTGCTGCTCGCCGCTACTCTGATTCTGCTCGTCTTTCTCGCGCTGTCGGACCGGCGCCAGCTCGAAGAGGCCCGCGCCGCGCTCAACCGCGTCAACAGCCAGCTCGCACCCATCCAGCTCGAGCAGGCGAAAATCGATACCGCCATGCGCCAGGCGGGCAACGAGGTTGTTCTCGACCGCAGCGTCCTGTTCAACACGCTGATCAAACGCAAGGCCATCAGCTGGACGCGCATCTTCGCCGATCTCGAAAAGGTTCTTCCGCCCAACGTCCGGCTGATTGCGATCCGTCCCCAGGTCAATGCGCAGGATCAGCTTTCGCTCGACATGCAGGTCGCGGCCGATGCGCCCGAACAGGTGATCGGCTTCATCACCCAGCTCGAAGGGTCCGATGTGTTCGGTTCCACCGCGGTCAGCGGCTACGCACCGCCCACCCAGACCGATCCCTTCTGGCGTTACCGCCTTACGGTGAACTATGCCCAGAAGCTTTAATCTCAACTTCGCCTTCAACTTCAGAGAACCGAAGTTTCTGGTTCGCGCCGGGCTGGGCCTGCTCCTCGTGGCGAATCTCGCCGCGGCCGTGTTCGCGTTTCACCTGGTGGGCGCATCGCCCGAAAGCATCAACGATCAGCTCAACGCCGCGCGCCTGCGTCTCCTCGCCGCTCAGACGAAGCTGAGCCGGAGCAAAATGCTGGCCGGCCGCGTCGACAAAGGCCGCGACGAAGGCACGGCGTTCCTGAACAGCTACGTCTCATCGCGCCGCCACACGTATTCGACCGTCATCGGCGAAATCACCGAACTCGCCAAAACCGCCGGCATGAACATGAAGGAAGCGACGATCGCCCCGCTCGATGCCATCGAAGGCAGCGAAGATCT
The DNA here is from genome assembly GCA_035624885.1 of Bryobacteraceae bacterium. Taxonomy (GTDB): domain Bacteria; phylum Acidobacteriota; class Terriglobia; order Bryobacterales; family Bryobacteraceae; genus BOG-234. Next base: position 14,771 of record DASPQQ010000080.1, read on the forward strand.
CGACATGATGACGATCTCGGTCAATTTCGAAGGCGGCTATCCGCAGCTCATCCGCCTCGTGAACCTTCTCGACCGCTCGCCGCGTTTCCTGATCATCGAGAGCCTGCAGGCCGCGCCGCAGCCGAAAGGCGACATCCTGACCGTCAATCTCAAGCTCAACACGTTCGTGCGCGAAGAGCCGACCGCCGCGCCGGCAAGGAGCGGCATGTGACGGCGGCGCCGAAAAAAGCGGACGAAAAGAAGAAGATCGCCGTCCTCGCGGTGCTTCTCGTCATCGCCGCGGTGGTGCTTTACATCAACGTGTTTTCCGGTGGTTCGGAAGCTCCGGTCGCGGTTCGTCCCGCTGCCCAGCCGCCCGCAGCCGCGCCCATCACCGCGCCACCCTCCGAAGCAACCCGCCGCGATCCCAACCGGAGCTCGCTCGCCGAGTTCAAACCGCGCCAGGGCCCGGCGCGTCCCGAGGACCGCGTGGATCCGGCGACCATCGATCCGACTCTCCGGCTCGATCTGCTGGCGAAAATCCAGGCTGTCGAACCGGAGCAGGCCCTGCGTAATATCTTCCAGTACGGCGCCGCGCCGCCTCCGCCCGCGCCGCCGAAACCGGTGGCACTGCCGGCCAATCCGCCGCGTATTGCGATGAACAACCCGCCTCCCGCTCCGGGGCGTGCGGCTGCGCCCGCTGCTCCCGGAGCCCCGAAGGCGCCGCCCATCACGTTCAAGTACTACGGCTTCAAGACCTCCAAGGCGACGGGGCGCCGCGAGGCTTTCCTTCTCGACGGCGACGACATCATCATTGCCGGTGAAAACGACTCGGTCAAAGGCGGCCGCTATCGCATCCTCCGCATCGGTCCCACCACGATCACCATCGAAGACACGCAGTTCAAAGCCAGCCAGACTCTGACCCTGCAGGAGGACCCCTCCGCCGCGTGAAGCGCCCGCGCCATCCCGAAGCCGGATTCGCTCTGCTGTTCGTTTATGCGATGGCGGCAACGGTGGCGATCATGCTCCTGCTCGAGCTTCCGAGCGCCGCCTTCGAAGCGCAGCGCGACCGCGAGCAGTTGCTGATCGACCGCGGCGAGCAGTATTCGCGCGCCATTCAGCTCTACGTCCGCAAATTCAACCGCTACCCCGCCGATTTCGATGCTCTGGATAATACGCAGAATATCCGCTTCCTGCGCCACCGCTACGAAGACCCGCTGACCGGCAAGGAAGAATGGCGGCTCATTCACGTCGGCCCGGGCGGCGTCTTCACCGATTCGCTCCTCTACACGAAAAAGCAGGACCCGAATCAGGCTGCGAAACAGACCTTCATCACCGAGCTGCCGATGGTTCAGGATCCAGCCAGCGGCAGCGGCGGAGTCAATATCGCGACGCGCCGCAACGGGTCTGGCGGCTCCAACCCGAACGATCCGAATTCGCCTTTGCCCGGACAGCCGGTCCCGGTCCTTCCCGGCCAGCAGACCCCGTTGCCGGGACAATCACCGTACCCCGGCAGCCAGACTACGATGCCAGGTTTTCCCGGGACCGTTCTTCCCGGGCAATCCGGCCAGTTGCCCGGTCCAACTCAGACGCAGCCGATACCGGGAGGCCTTCCGCCCGGCGTCCAGCTCCCACCCGGCACGCAGTTGCCGCCCGGCGTGCAGCTTCCCAACCAGCCCGGCACCACCAGCACGGCAACCAGCCTCATCAATCAATTGCTGACCACCCCGCGCCCGTCCGGACTCGGGGGCCTCAACACCACCGGAACTCCGCAGACGACCGTCGACGCGTTCGGCAATCCCGTTGCAGGCACAGCGACATCCAGCCTGCAGACGCCCGCGGGCTCGACAGGCCAGCCTGTTGCCGCGCAGCCCGTCGCGGGCCAGGCCGTCGGCGGCGGCATTGCGGGGATTGCCAGCAAAGTCGAGCAGGAAGGCATCAAGCGGTATCGTGACCGCAAGCTTTATAACGAGTGGGAATTCGTCTACGACATCACCAAAGACTCCGGCCGCGCCGGTGCTCCAGGGCAGCAGCAACAGCCAGGCGCCGCGGCCGGTACGGCTGCTGCGGCTGCCGGCGCGAACCCAGCCGGCGCTGCCGCTCCCGCCAGTCCCGCGCCAGCGGCTCCGGCGGCGCCGGGTTCCGCATCCACCGATTCGACCTCCGGCTCGATCTCCGTCTTTCCATCGCTCGGCCAGGCTCCCACTCAGCCG
>DASPQQ010000081.1:0-22393 GCA_035624885.1 Bryobacteraceae bacterium
GCGCTTCCGGCACACACTGGCCGGATGCACGGTAACGATCCATGAGCATCCGGACGGGAACATCTCGATCCGCTACGGCCCGCATGTAGTGGGCAGATACGACAAAGACGGGGAACGCCGTGGAAAAGTGGAAAGCCAAAAGCGCGCTTCCCACTTTCCCACCGCGACGGCGGCGACGGCCGCACTCCCCAAAACCAAACCCAGGCGGCTCGCGCCGCCTGAAAACCCAAAAGCGGACAGATCACGTGTTAATCCGAGCGGACAGATTGACTTGTTAACGACAGCGGACTTGCGGAATTTTGTCGGAGTTGCGGAGCGGAGCGAGTTGCGGGACGCGGGCGGTCAGTAGCGGTTGAGTTCGGCCACCAGCGCGGCGAGGCCTTTTTTCGAGTAGATATCGGCGAGGCGCTGCTCTTCGGTCGAGGGCGCCATGATGCGCAGCAGGGGCGATGCGCTCAGATCCTGGCGCGAGGGAACCCAGACGTGGCCGTCGGCGAATTCCACCTGGCTGACGAAGGCGGTCATGCTCTGAATTTCGACGGGCTTGCCCGCGTGCGAGAACTTCAGCGAAGTCTGCTGCGCGAGGCGCGTGCTGTGCCCGGCGGGCAGGAGGATCGATTCCGACGCGGGAATGGAGCCCGCCAGATATTCCTGGCCGTCCCTGTCTTTCACCATCCAGCCGATTTCGACATAACGGATGGGCTTCGCCGACTGATTCAGAACCTCGATCTCGGGCGAACGCGCTTCGTTGCCGGAGACCGCGGCCCAGCCTTCGAGCGGCTGCACGGGAGCACCGGGAATGGTGAGGAAGGCGAACTGCGCGAGATGATCGTTCGTTGCGAGCGTTGCCATGGGCGAAGGCGTGGCGCGCCCGCCGCGCGTGAGCGCGACATCGAGCTGCGGCCGCGCGGCATCGCGCGCGAGAGTGGCCTGGATTTCCTTCTGCAGCCCGGCCTCGCCCTTCGCCTGCAGGGTCTGTTTGTAATACGCGCGGTCGCGCTGCGCTTCCACCTCCCAGAAGGTCATGGCGCGCTGCGAGTTCAGTTTGTTGGGGCCGTAGAAGCTGAGATCGTCGAACAGAACGCCGTCGAGCTGCACGCGCACCAGCGGCCCGCCGGTCTGCATGACCGGGCGCACCAGCCGGATATCGATCGGCACCGTGAAGTTCTGATTCGGCGGCACGTCGATCGAGGGCCGCGCGATGGAGCCTTTGCCGCCGGGCGCGAATTCCTGCGCCGTCACGAGCAGCACCACGCCGCGCACGCGCCGCGCAGCGGAATTCCGCAGCGTCAGGCTCATGTGCAGATCGAGCACGATGGTGCCGCCGCGCGTCGAAGCCCGCGACTGGTCCATGTTGGTCGAGATCAGCGTGACGGGCGAATCGGCCGGCAGATCGATGCGCGTCGAGCTGGCCAGATCGATGTCCTGTGCGAATGCAGCACAGCCAACGACCACCGCGACGGCCAGAACTTTACTGCAGATAGACATCTTTGATCGTCACCGAACCCGTATCGTCGATATCGCTCGACCGCACCGCGCCCTGCGCGCTCACCGTCTGGCTCGCCGCCGCGCCTTCGCGATTCAGCAGCGCGAAGCTGGTGCGGCCCGAGCGCAGCTCGATTCCCGTCATGCTCGATTCGAGCACCGGCGTGCGGTACTCCGGAGCCGGTGTGGCCGCGACTTCGGTATGCGGTTTGTGATCCCGCAGCAGGATCCCGGCGCCCGCGAGAAGCAGAAGGCTGGCAAACGCCACCGCCAGGCGCGGGCTGAAAACCCGTTTCTCCGGAGCGACCCGGACACAGGCGCCCGCTTCAAGGCCGAGATGAATGTTGGCGCGCATCTCGGAAGCGAGCGCGTCCCAATCGAGCTCGGGCATGTCGCCTTCGCTCAACCCGGCCTCCATCAGTTCGGCGCGCATTTCCCGATACGCCGCAATCTCCTCGCGGCACTGTTCGCAGCCGCGTACGTGCCGCCCGATGGCGAAACGCCGGAAGAGGCCGGTATCGCCGCCGGCCCAGGCCGCCAGATCCAGTTCCGATGGATGTTTCACCGCTTCCTCCTTTCGGCGTATTTCTTCAGCTTCGCGCGCGCATTGGCGATGTGGGAGCGCACCGTGGCGCGGGAACATTCGAGGCGCGCCGCCACTTCTTCGGCGGGCAGATCTTCCATATCGCGCAGCACGAGGGCCGCCCGTTCGCGCGGCGTCAGGCGTTCGAGTCCGGTGGCCAGCCAGTCGCGCTGTTCAGCGCGCAGCAAGGCCGCTTCGGCCGATTCATTCCGGCTGCGCGGCGTTTCGGTGTACGGCAGTTCTTCGATTTCGAGGAAGGCTACGCGCCCGTTGCGCCGCAGAAAATCGAGCGCCGTATTGGTCGCGATGCGCGAAAGCCAGTGGGCCGCCTTGACGTCGTCTTTGAGCTGATCCTGCCGCTGCAGGGCTTTGATGAAGGCTTCCTGCGTGAGATCCTGCGCGTCGTGGACATTGCCGACCATCCGGTAGATCTGGCGGAAAATGCGCTGCAGATTTTCGCGGACGAACCGGTCCTGGAGCTCGGCCGAAGCCAGAACCGCGCCTGAAGCGGAGGGCGTCGAATCGTCCTTCATTCTCTCGAGCAGCGCAAGCGTCGGCATTCCGTCCTTACTACCAATGACGGCCGCAACCGCCATCCGTGGAGAGGAACTTGCGCGCTATCCTCGATTATAGAGGACAGCAATGAGACCAGTCGCGGTGGTTGGCGCCGGCAAGACTCCATTTGGAGCCTTTGCCGACAAGGACTTACGGACGTTGGCCGTGGCAGCCGGCCAGAAAGCGCTCAAGGACGCGCATAGCGGCGCGGGCTCGATCGAGGCGCTCTTCGTGGGCAACTTCGCCGGACCCGAATTCACCTCCCAGAACCACCTCGCGCCCTGGATCGCGAGCGCCCTCGGGATGACCGGCATTCCCGCCACGCGCTATGAAGCCGCCTGCGCCTCGGCCGGCGCGGCATTTCATCAGGCTTTCCTCAATGTCGCGACCGGCGTTTATGACGTGGTGATGGTGCTGGGGGTGGAGAAGATGACCTGCCAGCCGACCGCGCGCGTCACCGAGATTCTGGCCGGGGCGGGGGATGGGCCGACCGAAGTGCTGGCCGGTTCGACGTTCCCGTCGCTGTTTGCCATGATTGCCCGCCGCCACATGCACGAGTTCGGCACCACGCGGGCCCATCTCTCCTCGGTCGCCGTGAAGAACCATGGGAACGGGGCGCTGAACCCGGACGCGCAGATGCGCAAGGTGATCACGCTCGAACAGGCGATGAGCGCCAGGCCGATCGCCGAACCGCTCAATCTCTACGATTGCTCGCTGATCAGCGACGGCGCGGCCGCCGTGATTCTGTGCGCCGCCGAAAGAGCCGGCGAATTCACGTCCAGTCCGGTGAAAGTGATGGGGGTCGGGCAGGCGTCGGATTTCATGGCGCTCGATCAGAAACCGGAAATCACCACGTTCTCGGCCGTGCGCAACGCCGCCAGGAAGGCTTACGCGATGGCGGGCCTTGGGCCGAAAGACGTCCAGTTCGCGGAAGTGCACGATTGCTTTACGATTGCGGAGATCGTGGCGCTCGAAGACCTTGGCTTCGTCGAGCGCGGCTGCGGCGGATACTTCAGCGCGGCCGGCAATACGCGGCGCGTGGGTTCGCTGCCGGTCAACGCGAGCGGCGGCCTGAAATCGAAAGGCCACCCCGTGGGCGCGACCGGCGCGGCGCAGATCTGCGATATCGTGCAGCAGATTCGCGGCGAGGCGGGCGAACGCCAGCTCGAGCGCAACGAAATCGGCCTCGCGCAGAATCTCGGCGGCAGCGGCGCGAGCTGCGTGGTCACCATCCTGGGACGGAGCTAGCGAGATGAGAACCGGAACCGTTTATACCGATACCGTGGTGCACCTTGCGCCCGAGCGCTTTGCGGCCGATGTGCCTTATCAGGTTGTGATTGTGGATCTGGACGGGGGCTCGCGGATGACCGCAAGAATCGCCGGGGAGCAGGTCTCAATCGGCGACAGGCTGGTCGAAGTGGAAAGCCGCGACGGCGTGCCTTACTTTACGAAAGCGGCTTAATTCGTCGCTTTCTTCGCCGCGATCTTCCGTTCCACTGCAGCCATCAGCCGCACATGCACGTCTTGCGGAATATCGCAGGAGGTGAGGCCTTTAAAAACCTGAATCGTCTTGCGCGTCGTGTCGCAGACCACCCAGCAGTTGGGGCATTTCGTCAGGTGCGCCTCGATTTCGGCTCTGACGCCCGACTCCGTTCTCTCGTCGAGATAATCGCTCAGCTCGGCGAGAAACTCCTTACATGTAAGCAAAGGCGTCGTCTCCTTTGCGTTTGAAGAAACGCGTGAGCTTGTCGCGCAGTTGCAGCCGCGCGCGCAGCAGGCGGCTTTTCACCGCGGGCACGGTGAGCTCCAGCGCTTCGGCTGTCTCTTCCGTCGAAAGTCCGTCCACATCGCGCAGCGTGAAGACCGTCCGGTAGATCGGGTCCAGCGCCTCGATGGCCGAATTCAGGATCGTATGCAGTTCTTCCTGCGAGTATCTCTGCTCGGGATCAGGGTCCCAGGTGGCGATTTCGCGCACCACGGTGTCTTCCCCGGTGTCGATCTGCTCGTCGAGCGAAACGGCGCGGTCGCTCTTGCGCTTGCGCAGCTTCATGAGTGCCTGGTTGACGGCGATGCGCACGATCCAGGTATAGAATTTCGAATGTCCCTGAAACTGGTCGAGGTGCTCGTAGGCCTTCAAAAACGCCTCCTGGAGCACATCTTCGGCGTCCTCGCGATTCTGGGTAATGTTCATCGCGAGGCGGAAAATCTTGCCTTCATAACGCCGCAATAAGGTTGAAAAAGCCGCGGTATCGCCCTGCCGGGCCCGTGTGACCAGTTCCAGTTCTTCGCTGGCGGCCGCGTCGACGGCGGGAGCCTCGAGCACCGGATCGCTGATCACAGGTTCTTCGGCGGGCGGGGGAACTTCAACGGGAACGCTGTCCGAAGCCATGTTGCGCAATGTCCTATTGTCCCACAGGGACGGGATGAAGCCGGTCCGACAGGCAGCGCACTGGAGATGCATCAACGCATAACCTTCCGCTGCCTTGGATGTTTAGCTAATACGAAAGTTTCGGCGTATTGTTCCCGGAATCGCCGCCGCCGGTCTCGCCCCACTCTTTGAGGACCCGCAGGATGTACTCGCGCGTTTCCCGCCACGGCGGCACGCCGTGATATTTCTCGACCGCCGCCGGGCCGGCGTTATAGGCCGCAAGCGCCAGCAGAACCTGATCGGGATCGTTCTGGTAGCGTTCGAGCAGTTCCCTCAGGTAGCGCGCTCCGCCTTCCGCGTTCTGCCGGGGATCTTTCGGGTCGACGCCAAGAAACCGGGCGGTTTCGGGCATCAGCTGCATCAGGCCCAGCGCGCCTTTTGGCGACACCGCCGCGGGCTGGAACCCGGATTCCGCGCGCATCACGCTCTTCACGAAGGACTCGGGCAGCGCGAATTTGTGCGCCGCCTGTTCGGCCAGGTGTTGCGGATCGTTGTCGGCCACGGGCGCGGAAGGAGCAGGTTGTTCGGCGGCAGCGGGCGCCGGCGCGGGAGCGACGGCTTCGTCCGCCTCGAATCCCGCGACCATCGACGCCGGCATTTCGGTCACGCCGCCGACCGCGTAAATCAGGACCCTGTCGCCCAGCACTTCGTGCCGGTCGGCATGCAGCGTGAAGCCGGTCGCGAGCATCACAGACTCGCCGGCCCGGAGCGAACTGGCGCTCAGAAGCAGGCCGATAAGATAGAGAGGCTTCATGCCGGATAGTCCCGTTATACCTGATCTGGTGACGCATCTTGAATGCAGTCTGTGCAGCCGGAAGTATCCAGCCGGTCAGATCGCCAACCTCTGCCCGTGCGGCGGCCCGCTGCTGGTTCGTTACGACCTGGCGCGGCTGAAGGGCGCCTGGCCGCGCGACGCCGTCGCGAAAGGGCCCGATTCCATGTGGCGTTACGCGCCCGCCCTGCCGGTGCAGAAAGCCGAATCCGTGGTTTCGCTGGGCGAAGGGATGACGCCCCTGCTGCGCCTGCGCCGCATCGGCTCCGGAAACATCCTGCTGAAGGATGAAGGCCTGAATCCAACTGGCTCGTTCAAGGCGCGCGGGCTTTCCTGCGCCATCTCGATGTGCGTGGAACTCGGCATCCGGAAGCTGGCGATTCCCTCGGCCGGCAACGCCGCCAGCGCATTGGCCGCCTACGCCGCCGCGGCCGGGCTCGAAGCCCACATCTTCATGCCCCAGGACGTGCCGCAGGCGAATTACCTCGAATGCGAGGCCTACGGTGCCAGAGTCACGCTGGTGGATGGGCTCATCAGCGATTGCGGCCGCATCGTCGCCGAACGCCGCGAAGCCGAAGGCTGGTTCGACGTTTCGACCCTCAAGGAGCCCTATCGCATCGAGGGCAAGAAAACCATGGGATACGAGGTCGCCGAGCAACTCGGCTGGGAACTGCCCGACGCGATCTTCTATCCGACGGGCGGCGGGGTCGGGATGATCGGGATGTGGAAGGCGTTCGCCGAAATGGAGGCGCTCGGCTGGATCGGTGCGAAGCGGCCAAAAATGATCGCCGTCCAGGCAGAAGGATGCCAGCCGGTGGTGCGCGCCTTCGATGCGGGTGAAGCGCGCAGCCAGTTCTACGCGGGAGCCGCGACGGTCGCAGCCGGTCTGCGCGTTCCCAAACCGCTGGGCGATTTCCTCGTGCTGAACGCCGTGCGCGAAAGCGGCGGCACGGCGGTCGCCGTCTCCGATGCAGAGCTGATCGACGCCGGCATCCGGCTCGCCACGCGGGAGGGGATCTTCGCGGCGCCCGAAGGCGCGGCCTGCATCGTTGCCGCCGAGCGGTTGCTCGAAAACGGCTTCCTGAAGCCCGATGAGCGCATCGTCATCTACAACACGGGTTCGGGGCTGAAGTATCCGGAGGCTTATTCCACGCGGTTTCCGCGCACGGCGGCGGGAGAGACGGACAAGCTCGGCGGGTTGATAACACCTCGCTGACGTATCATGAGTGTGGAACTGTCCGCACGGGAATCCGCCGGTGCGGCAGCCTCATCTGAATAAGCAGCACTCTTGTCAGCGGGTGGTCTTGTAAGGGAAAGGAATGGGTAACTCTGTGCTCGTGCCAATGGTTGTGGAGCAAACGTCGCGAGGGGAACGCGCCTACGACATCTATTCGCGTCTGCTGAAGGAAAACATCATTTTCCTCGGCACGCCGATCGACGATACAGTGGCCAATCTGGTGATTGCGCAGCTGCTGTTTCTCGAGGCGGAAGACGGCGAGCGCGACATTTCGATCTACATCAACTCGCCGGGCGGCTCGATCACGGCGGGTCTCGCCATTCTGGACACGATGGCATTCGTTCGCCCGGATATTTCGACCATCTGCGTCGGCCAGGCGGCCTCGATGGGCGCCGTGCTGCTCGCGGCGGGCACGAGGGGCAAGCGCTTCAGCCTGCCGAACTCGCGCATCATGATCCACCAGCCGTCGATGCAGGGCCTCGCCGGACAGGCGGCCGATATCGACATCTACGCGAAGGAAATCCTCCGCATGCGCGAGATGCTGAACAAGATCCTCGCCGACGCGAGCGGCCAGACCGTTGAGCGCGTCAGCCGCGATGTGGACCGTGACTACATCATGAGCCCGGATCAGGCTGTCGATTACGGTCTGATCGACCGCGTGATTTCGAGCCGCGAACTGGGCGGACCGTCGCTGAACAAGACGTCGTAAGCGGAACAGATCTGGAATGGAACAGAGCGCGCCGGACCTGAATCCGGCGCGCTTTTCCTTTGCTGGAGTCTGAACATGGAAGTGCATTTCACCCCGGAGAACTGACCCCGACTACAATCGGGATTTGCCCCGCCAGATCACCTGGGAATGTCTCGCCGAATGCCCCGTCACCCGCGCCCGCGCCGGCGTTCTCCACACCGAACACGGTGACATTCCGACTCCCATCTTCATGCCCGTCGGCACTCAGGCCACGGTCAAAGGCCTCAGCCAGCGCGACCTCTGGGAGGACCTCCACGCCCCCATCATCCTCTCGAACACCTATCATCTTTATCTCCGCCCTGGCCACGAGCTGATTCGCCAGTTGGGCGGGCTGCACAAGTTCATGTCGTGGCCCGGCGCGATCCTCACCGATTCCGGCGGCTATCAGGTCTTCAGCCTGTCGAGCCTGCGCAAGATCACCGACCACGGCGTCACCTTCCAGTCCCACCTGAACGGCGATACCCACCACTTCACTCCCGCTTCGACCGTCGACGTCCAGCTCGCCCTCGGCAGCGACATCATGATGGTCCTCGACGAGTGCCCCGAATACCCGGTAAGCCACGAGTACGCGCGCACCTCGATGAACCGGACCATCCGCTGGGCCGAAGAGGCTTTCGCCCATTACAAGACCCGCATCGCCGATTTGCCCACCCGCCACGCCCTTTTCCCCATCGTCCAGGGCTCCATGTTCCCCGACCTCCGCCGCGAGTGCGCCGAACGGCTCATCGAGCTCGATGCCGATGGTTACGCGATCGGCGGGCTCTCGGTCGGCGAGCCGCGCCCGCTGAGCATGGAAATGGTGGAAGCGACCGAGCCGGCGCTGCCGCGCGACCGCCCGCGCTATGCCATGGGGGTCGGGATGCCGGATGAACTGGCCGAATATGTCGCGCGCGGCGTCGACATGATGGATTGCGTCCTGCCCACCCGGAACGCGCGCAACGGATGGCTGTTTACCTCTGAAGGGAAAGTGGTTATCCGGCACGCGCGCTACCGCGGCGACGCCGGCCCGCTCGATCCCGGCTGCTCCTGTTACACCTGCCGGAACTATTCGCGCGCCTACCTGAGGCATCTCTTTCAGGCGGGGGAGATCCTTTTCGCCTCCCTCGCCACGCGCCACAACGTCCGCCGTTATCTTGACATCATGGGGGAGATCAGGCAGTCTATCCTATTGGCCCAGTTTCCCCAATATCTGCAGAAGGTCCGCGCACGGCGGGCCGAACTGGCGAGCGAAAGCGAGTAGTTCCAGCGTGTTCCCGGCATTTTTCCTCCAGCAACAGCAAAGTGGCGCCCAGGCGCTGGTCTTCTACGGCGAAATCGCCGCGATGATCCTGGTTGTGTATTTCATTGTCTTCCGGCCCATGCAGCGGCAGAAGAAGCAGCAGCAGGAGATGCTGAGCCAGCTCAAGGCCGGGGACAATGTTGTCACCTCGGGCGGCATTGTTGGTACTATCACATCAGTTGACGCGGAAACGATCGTGTTGCGCGTGAAGCCGGATAACCTCAAGCTGCAGTTCTCGCGGAACGCGGTCAGTGCCGTGGTCCCCCTCGAAGGCGCGAAGTAGGCCCAGCGCAAAATAACAGAAGGCAAAGATTCGTATGCAACGCAATTTGATGATAAAGACGGTCGTGATTGTGGCCACCGTCCTCGTCTGTTTGTTCGGCATCATCGGATTCCCCAAATCGATGGCGGAACTCCAGTCGAACGTCACCCACCGGATCCACCTGGGTCTCGACCTCAAGGGCGGCAGCCACCTGATACTCCAGGTGCAGGTGCAGGACGCAGCCAAGACCACGGCCGACCAGACGATCGAGGGCCTGCGCGAAGCCGCGCGCACTTCGAACATCATCGTCGCCGGCTATGAGCGCAGCGATCCGCAGACGCTCGAAGAGACCAACTCCATCCAGATCAACATCTCGGGCGTCGATCAGACCAAGACCAGCGCCTTTCGCGCCATGGTCGCCGAAAAGTTCCCGGACTGGGTGCTGACCCCGGTGAATGCCAGCGACTACAAGATGAACCTCAAGCCGAGCGTTCTGGTCGATCTCAAACGCAACACCGTCCAGCAGGAAACCGAAACCATCGAACGCCGCGTCAATGCGCTCGGCCTCACCGAGCCGACGGTGCAGGCCTACGGCGCGCCCGAAACGCAGTCGGAAATTCTCGTCGAACTGCCCGGCGTGGACGATCCCGCCCGCGTGAAGGATCTGATCGGCGCGACGGCGCAGCTCAAGATCGTCGAAGTGAAGCGCGAAGGGCCGTGGAGAACGAAGGAAGAAGCGCTCTCGGCCAAGGGCGGCATCCTCCAGATCGGAACCCAGCTCCTCGAATGGCCGAACGGCGCCAACGGCGGCGGCTGGTATCTGGTGTCGAGCACGCCGGTCATCACCGGCCAGGATGTGCGCAGCGCGCGGCCGAACACTGATCCCGATTCACCCGGCCGCTGGGAATGCGGCTTCACGCTCTCGCCCGACGGCGGGCGCAAGTTCGAAAAGTTTACCGGCGCCAATATCGGCAATCAGCTCGCCGTGGTTCTCGATAACCAGATCCGCAGCGTCGCCACCATTCAGAGCACCATCACGGATCAGGGCCGCATCAATGGTCTTTCGGGCGAGCAGGAAGCCTCCGATCTGGCGCTCGTCCTGCGCACCGGCGCCCTCCCCGCCGGAATCAAGTACCTGCAGGAGCGCACCATCGGACCCTCGCTCGGCGTCGATTCCATCCGCGAAGGCCTCTACGCGGGTATCGCGGGTCTCATCGCCGTGGTGATCGTGATGCTGGTCTATTACAGGAAGGCCGGCATCAACGCGGTGCTGGCGCTGCTGCTGAATACGATCCTGCTGGTCGCCGCGCTGGCCTATTTCGGCGCAACCCTCACGCTCCCCGGCATCGCCGGCGTCATCCTGACCATCGGTATGGCCGTCGATTCGAACGTGCTGATTTTCGAGCGCATCCGGGAAGAACTGAGAGCCGGCAAATCGATTCCCGCCGCGGTGGACGCGGGCTTCGGGAAAGCCTGGTGGACGATCGTCGACACGCACGTGACCACGATCGTTTCCTGCCTCTTCCTCTTCCTTTTCGGGACGGGCCCGGTGCGCGGCTTCGCCGTGACGCTGGTGATCGGTCTCTTTGCCAACGTCTTTACCGCAGTCTTCGTCTCGAGGGTCATCTTCGACTTCGCGCTCTCGGGCCGCAAGCAGATCCAGGAGCTGAGCATCTGAACATGAAGCACCTTGTCTGTGTTAGTTTTGATACTCAGGAAAAACGGGAACAAAAGTTTACGAACCGGTGTCAGTACCACATGCACGGTTCGGCCCGGGAAACCGGGCGGGCGTGACTGATGCTGCAATTATTCAAGCAAACCAATTTCGATTTTCTCGGGAAGAAGTGGCCGTTCATCATCGCTTCGCTGATTCTGTCGGCGGCTGGTCTGGTGAGCCTCGCGGTGAAGGGCGGGCCTCGCTACGGTATTGAGTTCAAGGGCGGCATGCTGATGACGGTGCGCTTTCAGGGCGCGCCGCCGGTCGAAAAAGTCCGCTCCGCTCTGACCGCGGTGCTGAAGACTCCGCCTTCGGTGGAAACCTTCGAAGCTTCCTCGAACGAAATCCAGATCGGCACCGATGGGGCTGACGATGAGACGCTGGCGAAGAACCGGCAGATGGTCCTCGATGCGCTGGCGAAAACTTTTGGCCAGCCGGGCAACGGCAAGCTCGATCTGAACAACACGAGCGCCGGTCAGCTGGCCGACCGCCTGCGCGATCCTCTGCAGCGCGCCGGTGCTTCGCTTTCCGATCCGCAGGTGAACGATCTCGCCGCGGCGATCGTCGGCTGGCGCGATCAGCACGGCGGTCTGGTTTCGAATATCAACGATGTGAAGGCGGTTTCCGGCGTGACGGCGCAGGTCTTCAACGTTCTCTCGCAGGAGGCGTACCTTTCGTCCTATACCGCGTCGCGCAACATCGAAATTGTCGGCCCGAAGGTGGGCGCGGATCTCCGCCAGCAGGCCATCAATGCGACGCTTCTGGCGCTGGCCGGAATGCTGGTGTATATTTGGTTCCGGTTCGAATGGATCTACGGAGTGGGCGCGGTGATCGCCGTGTTTCACGACACGATCATCACCATCGGGCTTTTTTCGATTCTGAATGAAGAAATCAGCCTGACGGTTATTGCGGCTTTGCTTACACTTGTCGGATACTCGATGAACGACACTATCGTGATCTTTGATCGCATTCGCGAGAACCTCGGCATGAACCGCCGCGAGAGCCTGGTGGATGTGATCAACCGCAGTGTCAATCAGACGCTGAGCCGGACCGTGATGACTTCCGGCCTGACATTCCTTACGGCTGTGGCGCTGTTTTTGTTCGGTGGACCTGTGCTGCACGGATTTTCGTTAGCGCTGGTTCTGGGAATCCTGGTGGGAACATATTCGTCGGTTTTTGTCGCCAGCCCGATCGTTCTGTTCTGGCATGACTGGGCCGATGCGAGGAAGAAGAAGTCTGGTTCGGGTACGGGAGCGCCGGCGACGGCCGCTCCGCCGGCCCGCACTCCGGTCGCGAAGGCAGCGGTAGGCAAAGCCCCGGTGAAGGCGGCCAGATAAGACGCAGTATTGATTTGTGATTCCGGTTTGAGAGGAACTATGTTTGAGCAAACATTTGTCGATGGCGTCGGAAAGACCAAACGGCCATACACGATCCTGATGTCGCTGGCGCTTCAGGTCGTCGCAATCGCCGTTCTGGTCATCATTCCGATGATCTATTTTGAAGCGCTGCCCGCGGCGCAGCTCTCGGCCATGTTCGTGGCCCCGCCGCCCCCTCCGCCGCCGCCTCCGCCTCCGCCGCCGCAGCAGGCTGTGAAGGTCGTGAAGGTTGCGCCGCGTCAGTTCGACATGGGTAAGCTGACGGCGCCCAAGAGCGTGCCGAAGGAAATCAAGATGATTGTGGAATCGGAAGAGCCGCCATCAGCCGCCGGTGTGATCGGCGGCGTGCCGGGTGGCACGCTGGCTGACAGCGCGCTCGGTGGCCTGCTTGGCGCCGGTCTGCCGTCCGCCGCGCCGCCGCCTCCTCCTCCGCCTCCCAAGCCGAAGGCGCCCACTGCACCGATCCGCGTCGGCGGTAACGTGCAGCAGGCCAACCTGATCAAGCAGCCGAAGCCGGTTTATCCTCCTCTTGCCAAGGCCGCTCGCGTTCAGGGCACGGTGAAGTTCGAGGCCAAGATCGCCAAGGACGGCACCATTCAGGATCTCAAGCTGATCAGCGGCCCGCCGCTTCTCGTCCAGGCGGCGATGCAGGCTGTGCAGCAATGGGTGTACAAGCCGACCCTCCTCAACGGAGAGCCGGTCGAAGTGCTGACGACTATCGACGTGAATTTCACTCTCAGCCAGTAGTGTTCAAGTGAAGGATCGCCGAAGTAATATTTAAATCAACTCGCAGGAGATTAGAAGAAGATGCTTTTACAGATGCAGGTATGGGCGTTCATGCTTTTGCAGGAAGCCGGAGCGCCGGGCTGGGACTTCCGTCACCTCTGGGAACAGATGGGCGGGCTGGCGAAAGCCGTCGTTATCGTCATGTTTTTGATGTCTGCGTGGTCCATCGGCGTGATGATCGATCGCCTGATGGCGTTCAGCGCGGCCCGCAAGCAGAGCCGCGAATTTGCTCCGGCCGTGGCCGGCGCGCTGCGCGAAGGCAAGCTCGATGAAGCCATCAAGATTGCCGACCGCTACAAGAAGAGCCACCTCGCCAAGGTCGTCGTGGCCGGGCTGCAGGAATTCCAGGCTCACCAGGCGAGCACCGAGATTTCGGGTGAGGAAATCGAAGCCTCGAAGCGCGCTCTTGAGCGCTCGGAAGCCATTGTGCACGCCGAACTGAAGCGCGGCGTCAGCGCTCTGGCCACCATCGGTTCGACCGCCCCGTTCGTGGGTCTGTTCGGTACCGTCGTCGGCATCATCAATGCGTTCAAGACGATGGCCACCCAGAAGACCCCCGGTATCGGCGCCATCGCCGGCGGTATTTCGGAAGCCCTCGTGACCACCGCCATCGGTCTGTTCGTGGCCGTGCCCGCGGTCTGGATGTTCAACTATTTCACCGGCCGCGTGGATGCGCTGGACGTGGAAATGGGCAACTCCAGCTCGGAACTGCTCGACTACTTCCTCAAGCGCAGCCAGATGAAGGCTGCCGCCCGCAAGTAGTTTTCGATCAGTACTGGCTCAGAGCTGAGCATCGCGACGCGAGTTGATTCGAGGCCCGTGGCGGACACTGCAAGTCCGCCACGGGAATCTCCTCCAGGCGGCCGTCACGCCCGGAGGACGAGAGCCGGAAATCGGCGCGGGTTGCAGCAGGAACGAACAGGCAAGCAAGCAGGAGTTTAGGAAATGAAACTGAAGAAAGCGCCACCACCGGTATCCGACATCAACGTCACACCCATGGTCGACGTCATGCTCGTCGTGCTGATCATCTTCATGGTCATCACGCCGCTGCTGAATAAAGGCGCCAACGTGGAACTGGCGAGAGCCAGAAATCCGATCGTCATGCCCGACGCGGAGAAGGAAGACGCCATCGTCGTCGCCATCACGCGCGACGGCCAGACGTATCTCAGCCCGGGTCTGCAGAGAGTCACCCCGGAAGAGCTGGCTCCCAAGGTGAAGGACCTGATCGGCGACAAGCCGAGCCATCTGGTCTACATGAGAGCCGACGCGCGGGCGAAGTATGAGGCCGTCGAAGACGCGGTCGACAACCTCCGCGCCGGCGGCGTGGATGACATCGGTCTTCTGACGGAACAGGATCTGACCGACAAGAAGAAATAGGCGCAGCGCTGGTCGGCAGCATGATGATCAGCACAAGAGCGATTTACTGAAGAGAATTTTT
This sequence comes from Bryobacteraceae bacterium, assembly GCA_035624885.1. Taxonomy (GTDB): domain Bacteria; phylum Acidobacteriota; class Terriglobia; order Bryobacterales; family Bryobacteraceae; genus BOG-234. Next base: position 14,667 of record DASPQQ010000081.1, read on the forward strand.
TAAGGAGCAATTTTCTATGGCAATGGCAGTCGGCGGGTCCGGCAGCGGCCCCAAGGGCGATATCAACATGACACCCATGATTGATATTCTGCTCGTACTGTTGATCATCTTCATGGCCATTTCACCGGTCTCGCCTCACGGTCTGGATGCTCTGGCGCCTCAGCCGCCGCCTCCCAACCAGAAGCAGCAGGAAGATAACTCGCGCACGGTCGTCATCGTTATCGACAATCAGGGCAAGGTGAAGCTCAACCAGGACGATACCGACTGGGAGCACCTGAACGATCGCCTGATCGACATCTTCAAGACGCGCGCCGAAAAGGTCGTGTTCGTGAAGGGTGACAAGGATCTCGAATTTCAGGTGATTGCCCGCGCGATCGACATCGCTCACGGCGCCGGGATCGACAAGGTCGGCCTGATGACGCCGAAGGTGGAGGAAGGCCACTAATGCGCGGCTTCGCCACCGTACACTCCATCGCAGTCATCGGCCTCGTCGCGGGGCTCTCGCTCCTTGCGACGGGCTGCAACAAACTGAACGCACGCGACAACCTCAACCAGGGCGTCAACTCGTTCAAGGCCGGCCAGTATGCCAACGCGGCCGATCACTTCAAAAAGGCGATCGAGCTCGATCCCGAGTTCCCCGTCGCCCGCCTCTATCTCGCGACTGCCTACATGCAGCAGTACGTGCCCGGTTCCGACACGGCCGAGAACAAGCGCTACGCCGATTCGGCGCTCGAGCAGTTCCAGCTCGTTCTCAACAACGATCCGAAAAGCCTGATCGCCACCCAGTCGGTTGCCAGCCTGTACTACAACATGAAGGACTTCGCCAAGGCGGAAGAGTGGAACAAGAAGATCCTCCAGCTCGATTCGAACAACAAGGAAGCCGACTACGTGCTGGGCGTGATCGCCTGGACCAACTTCGTGATCCCCGATCGCGAAGCCCGCGTCGCCCAGAGCATGACCCTCGAAGCGCCGGGTCCGCTGAAGGCGCCGAAGAACCCGAAGGATCCCAACCAGCAGAAGGTCGACCTCAAAACGAAGTACTGGGATTCTCTCACCCAGGGTATCGAGTACGAGAAGAAAGCTCTCCAGATCGATCCCGAGTATGAGAACGCCATGTCCTACATGAACCTCCTGATCCGCTATCGCGCGGATCTGGACGACACCAAGGACCAGTACGACGCCGACATCAAGGAAGCCAACGACTGGGTGCAGAAGTCGCTCGAAACCACCAAGAAGAAGGCCGAGAGGAAGAACAAGGCTGCCGAGCAGTCCAACTAACCGGTTCCTCGTGAATGAAATGGGGCGGCGCCGCAGGGCAGCCGCCCTTTTTGTTTTGACGGTTTTCCTAAAATAGAATTGTGACCCCTGTTTTGCCCGCTGCCCCGCCGGCTGCCGAACCGGATGTCGAGCAGCTGCTGACCGCCGTCCGCGAGGCGCGTCCCAAAGACGACATCGAACCCATCCGCAAGGCCTGGGAATTCGCTTCGCGGTACCACGCCGGGCAGACGCGCGTCTCGGGCGAACCCTACATGAGCCATCCGCTCGCCGTCGCCATGATCCTCGCCGGCATGCGCATGGACGTGGTCAGCATCGAGACCGGGCTTCTCCACGACATCGTCGAAGACACCTCCGTCACCGTCGCCGACATCCAGAAGAACTTCGGCGAGGAAGTCGCGCGCTGCGTCGACGGCGTCACCAAGCTCAGCAAAATCAACTTCTTCTCCGCCGAGGACCGCCAGGCCGAGACCTATCGCAAGATGCTCCTCGCGATGGTCAACGATATCCGCGTCATCATCGTCAAACTCGCGGACCGGCTGCACAACATGCGCACGCTCGCCTGCCTCAGCCCCGAACGGCGCGAGCGCATTGCGCGCGAAACGCTCGAAATCTACGCGCCCATCGCGCACCGCCTCGGCATGGGCAAAATCCGCGGCGAACTCGAGGACCTCGCCTTCCAGCACCTCGATCCCGAAGCCTGGGCGGAAATCTCCCGCATCATCGAAACGCAGCGTGCGGCCAACGAGGAGTATCTCGAACGCATGCGCCGCACCGTCGAGGAAGATCTGCGGCGCGAGGGCATCCCGGCGCGCGTCGAAGCGCGCGTCAAACGCGCTTACTCGGTCTATCAGAAGCTGAAGCGCCAGAAGATCTCGCTCGATCAGGTCTACGATCTTCTCGCCCTGCGCATCATCACCGATTCGGTGAAGAACTGTTACGGGGCGCTCGGCGTCATCCACAACGAGTGGCGCCCGGTGCCGGGCCGCATCAAGGACTTCATCGCCATCCCCCGTCCCAACCTCTACCAGTCGCTCCACACTTCCGTCGTCGGCCCCGAAGGCAAGCATTTCGAAATCCAGATCCGCACCGAAGAGATGCACCGCATCGCGGAAGAAGGCATCGCGGCGCACTGGAAGTACAAGGAAGGCCGCCGCGGCGTGCAGGACGATCAGCGCATCGCCTGGCTCCGCCAGCTCGTCGAATGGCAGCAGGAAATGCGCGATCCGGGCGAGTTCATGGCCACTCTCAAAGTGGACCTTTACCCCGAAGAAGTCTACTGTTTCACTCCCAAAGGCCGTGTCATCACGCTCCCCACCGGCGCCAGTCCCATCGATTTCGCTTACGCCGTTCACTCCGAAGTCGGCAATACCTGCGTCGGCGCCAAGGTCAATGGCCGCATCGTCCCGCTGCGCTACGTGCTGCGCAACGGCGATATCGTGGATATCCTCACCCAGGCGGGCCACGCGCCCAGCAAAGACTGGCTGGCCATCGTCAAAACCTCGCGCGCGCGCAACAAAATCAAGCACATCATCAACGAGAGCGAACGCGAGCGCGCCATCGAAATCGGCCAGAAGTATCTCGAAAAGGAATCGCGCCGGCTCGGCATCAATCTCGCGCGCGTGCAGAAGGCGGATCTCGAACGCGTGGCCGCCGAATACGGCATGGGCAAGATCGAAGACCTCTATGCCAGCCTCGGCTACGGCAAATTCTCCGCCCGCCAGGTGCTGCAGAAGTTCGCGCCGGATCAGATCGTCGAGGAAGCGCCCGCCCAGCCCCTCCCCGAAGCGCCCGTTCCCGGCCGCAGGGAAGAGGAAGGCGTCATTCGCATCCACGGCGTGGATGACGTCATGGTCTACCGCGCCAAATGCTGCAATCCGATCAAAGGCGAAGCCATCGTCGGCTACGTGACGCGGGGCAAGGGCGTCGCCGTCCACTCGCGCACCTGCCCCAACGTGCAGAATCTGATGTACGACGCCGAACGCAAGATCAACGTCGAGTGGGCGCGGGACGCGAGCGAAACCTTCCCGGTGCGCATCGTCGTCCACACCGACGATCGCCCCGGTCTTCTGCACCAGCTCACCACCATCCTTTCGGACGAGAAGAGCAACGTGCGCAGCCTCGAAGCGAGGACCGGCGAAGGAGGCGACGGCGCTATGGTCGAAATGACGGTCGACGTACGCGACAAGAAACAGCTTGAAAAACTCTGCTCCGCCATGCGCCGCATCTCGGGCGTCCGCGACGTGGAGCGAATTGCCAATATATAAATAGCCGCATGAATCACCAACCCAGCACGGATCCCGAACACATCGCCGTCTCCAGATCGCGCGGGATCGAAATCGACTGGAAAGACGGTCACCACAGCTCCTACGGGATCGAATATCTGCGCGACTGGTGCCCCTGCGCCACCTGTACCGGCGCCCACGGCACCGCGCCGCGCCCGAAAACCACGGAACAGAAAGCTCCCGCGAGCCCTTTCCCCATGTACAAGCCGCGCGAGAAAATGGTGAATATTGAACCGGTCGGAAATTACGCACTGCGCATCGTCTGGAGCGATGGCCACGCCGCGGGGATCTACTCCTTCGATCACCTGCGCCGGATCTGTGCCTGTCCGGCCTGCAAATCCTGAGAACAAATGGCAAAAAAAGTAGCGGTGGTTGAGGACGAAATCGAACTCGCCTCCCTGATTGAATACAACCTGACCCGGGGCGGTTTCCAGGTCCTGGTCTCGCCCGGCGCGGCCAGCACGCTGCAAGAGCTCGAAAACTGGCAGCCGGACCTCATCGTGCTCGACGTGATGCTGCCCGGCAGCGACGGCTTTGACCTGTGCCGGCAGATCCGCCAGAATCCCCGTCTCGCCCGCATCCCGGTGATTTTCCTGACCGCCCGGTCGGACGAAGTCGACCGCGTCCTCGGGCTCGAAATCGGCGGCGACGATTACATCACCAAACCATTCAGCCCGCGCGAGTTAGTGGCGCGCATCAAGGCCCATCTGCGCCGTTTCGATTCCGATGTGGCGCCCCAGCAGGCGCTTTCCATGGGTCCGTTCCGGCTCGACCGCGCGGCCCGCCGCGTCTTCCAGGGCGAAAAGGAAATCGAGCTCACCTCGACCGAGTTCAAGCTCCTCGAGTTCTTCCTCACCCATACCGGCACCGCCTGGTCGCGGGAGCAACTCCTCAAGGAAGTCTGGGGCGAACAGCACTTTGTGACGCCCAGAACGGTCGATGTGCACATCCGCCGGCTGCGCGAGCAGATCGAGGAAAAAGCCGACGATCCCACCTATCTTGTTACAGTGCGGGGATTTGGTTATCGCTTTGAAACCCAGTGATGGAACTTCACCCATCGTTTACTGCCTCTTAACCCAGTTGTAATCATTTCGCCTGTACGCTGTGGATTGGTACTGGCTCGTGATCAGTACCGGTTTCAAGAGAGGCCCAGCAAGTGACCAAACGAATTGTTCTGATTGAAGACGACGCGGACCTGTTCGCTCTTCTCAAGTACAACCTCGAAAAGGAGGGCTTCCAGCTCACCGGTTCGCAAACCGGCCTCGGCGCGATCGACCTCTGCCGCCGCGCCCGTCCGGACCTTATCCTGCTCGATATCATGCTGCCGGATTCCGACGGCCTCGATATCTGCAAGGGCATCCGCAAGGACCCGGAGCTGGCTCAGACGCCCATCATCTTCCTCACCGCGCGCGCTTCGGAAACGGACCGCATCGTGGGTCTGGAACTGGGCGCCAATGACTACATCGTCAAGCCGTTCTTCATCCGCGAAGTCATCGCGCGCATCAAGCTGCAGTTTCGAACCCAGACCGCCCCTTCCCGCCTCCTGAAAGCCGGCGGCGTCGAACTCGATCGCTCGAGCTGCCAGGTGAAACTCGAAGGGGAAATCCTCGCGCTCACCGCGACCGAATTCCGCCTCCTCGAATTTCTCATGACCCGGCCGGGCGTCGTCTTCAGCCGCGAACAGCTTCTCAATTCCGTCTGGGGTCAGGACCGCGCCATCACGGATCGCACGGTCGACGTCTACATCCTCCGGCTGCGCCAGAAGATCGAAAAGGACGCCTCGGCGCCGCGCCTGATTCACTCGGTCCGCGGCTTCGGCTACTCCTTCGAACCGCGCAACCAGGAAGTCGCCCTCGAAGCCGCCAGTTAGCTCTCCTTCACCCACGTGATACTCTGAGCCACGTGGCTACCGATCTCCTTGAGATCAACCCGGTTGAGCCCTCCCCCGATGCGCTGGACCGCGCGGCGGCCGCGATTCGCTCGGGCAAGGTCGTCGCCGTACCGACTGACGCGCTCTACGCTCTCGTAGCCGATCCTTTCAGCCTTCCCGCCGTGCGCCAGATTTACAAGGCAAAAGGCCGCCAGATCCATCGCGCGCTGCCCATCCTCGTGCGCGACGCGCTCATGGTGGAGGAACTTGCCAGGGAAATCCCGCCGCGCTTCAAGCTGCTGGCGCGCAAATTCTGGCCGGGCCTGCTCACCATCATCATGCCGGCCTCGCCGCTGGTTCCGCTGCGCGCCACCGGCAATACCGGGCGCCTTGCCGTGCGCCATTCACCCGCGCCGGTCACTTCCGCTCTCATGGCGCGCCTCAATCAGCCTCTGATCGCCACCAGCGCCAACATCTCGGGCCACCCCACCTGCCGCAGCGGCATCGAACTCTTCGGCCTGATGGACGGCAGGGTGGATCTGGTTCTCGATGGCGGCCTCTGCGAAGGCATGGGCGCCAGCACCGTCGACATCACCGAGCCGCAGTGGCAGATGATCAAGGAAGGCGCCATCAGCCGCCGCGAGATCGCCGACTGCCTCGACGCACTCTGAGTCCGCGCGGCTCCCGCTAAAGTTCCTCCGGCTACCCTCCGATCATCCTCACGTCCATAGGACGGGCATCGCGGCCTGGCCGCGAGAACCCGAACCTGGCACGATGCCGGGCAGCTATAGACCACAGGACGAAGAAGAATGTCGTTATCAATCCAGACCAACGTTGCCTCGCTGATCGCGCAGAACAACATCCGGATCAATACGAATTTCCAGAGCAACACGATCAACCAGTTGTCTTCGGGTTACCGAATCAACTCTTCGGCGGACGACGCCGCCGGCCTCGCCGTCGCCAACCAGTACACCGCGCTGACCACCCAGTTGACGCAGGGTGTTCTCAATGCCAACAACGCCGTCGGGCAGCTCCAGATCATCGACGGCGGCATGAATAACATTTCCCAGATCCTTGACCGCATGCAGACGCTCGCCACCGAATCGGCCTCCTCAACTTTCGTCGGCAACCGCACCACGCTGAACAACGAATACCAGGGGCTGCTGCAGGAAATCAACCGCCAGGCCTCCAGCATCGGCCTGAACACCGGCGGCTCCTACAACACGAATCTGGTGAGCTATATCGGCGGCGGCAACAACGCGGCCAACTCACAGGTCTCGGTGAATCTGGGCGGCGCCAACAACGCGGTCGATTCCGCCGGCCTTGGCATCGCCAGCACGAATATTCAGGGCGGCGGCACCGAGCTCAACGGCAACACCGTGAACCTGAACAACACCGCGACCCAGTTCCTCGTCAACGGCACGCAGGACTTCACGTTCCATATCGGCGGCAGCAGCGGGAATCAGGACATCACCGTGGCTCTCACCGGCGGCGCCAGCGGTCTCACCGGCACCAGCGTCGTCAACTCGCTCAACTCGCAGCTCTCGAGCTATGGCATCAACGCATCCATCGCCGCCGACGGCACGCTGCAGTTCAGCGGGTCGACCGCCTTCACCGTGAGCGCCGGTGCGGCCTCCGCCGGCAACGCGGCCGTCACGGCCAACTCGACTGCGGTCAACACAGCCGACTACAACCTCGACAGCGCGAGCGGCCCGGGCGGCGCCTTCGCCGCATTCGCCGCGGGCGCCGGCACGTCGGCTTCGGAAACGGTCGTCTTCCAGAACGCCGGCGGATCGAAGACGATCACGCTCGACGCCACCAACGCCGGCGACATCAACACCGCTCTCGCCACGCTGAACAGCAACCTGAACAGCATCGGCGTTTACGCGGTGAAAGCCGCCAACGGAACCGATATCGAGTTCCAGAGCTCCAGCTCGTTCAGCGTGAACGAGACGGCGTACACGGCCGGAGCCAACGGCGGTACCGGCAACCTGTTGGGCGGCGTGGGCGCGGTCACGGTAAACGGACCAGCCGCAGCTGCCTCGGATACGGGCGCCGCGATCTCGGCTCTGAATCTGCTGAACACCGCGATTCAGAACCTTGGCCTCACCCAGGGTACGGTCGGCGCCGGCATCAACAAGCTGAACTACGCGGTGAATCTGGCGCAGTCGCAGATCACCAACTACTCGGCTGCCGAATCCGGCATCCGCGACGCCGACGTCGCGCAGGAAGCCGCCAACCTCACCAAGGCGCAGGTGCTCCAGCAGGCATCGCTTGCCGCTCTGGCGCAGGCGAAC
>DASPQQ010000082.1:0-2852 GCA_035624885.1 Bryobacteraceae bacterium
AAGAGCGCTACCATGATTTTCGGTAAGGAAACGCGTGCCGGTATGCCCCGCGCGCAAAGAAAGAGGTTCCACGCATGACCTGGTCACGACGCAAGTTCATCGAATCCGCCGCGGGGGTTTCCTCGCTCGCGGTCCTCACCCGCGCGGGTGTTTCGCCGGCTCTTGCCGCCACGGCGGGCAGCGCCCCGGCGTACAAGGCGAAGCTGATGCCCAGCCAGAAGCAGGTGTGGGACTGGCAGGTCTGGATGGCGAAGCTGGGACCGAAGTACACCGGCAATCCGGCGCATACGCAGTTTGTCGAGTGGCTCGCCACCCAGCTCAAATCAGCCGGACTCGACGTGCAGCGCGAGCACTACACCTTCCCGCGCTGGGATGCGAAGCGCTGGGAAATCGAAATCACACCGCGGGAAGGGTCTGCCTTCAAACCCGTCGTGACCTCTTATTTCCCGTATTCCGGCCAGACACCCGCCGCCGGTGTCTCGGGTGAACTGGTGTACGCGGGCAGCCCGGGCGCGTTCAAACTGGACGGCCTCACGGGCAAGATCGCGCTGGTCGATTTCAAGTGCGGCGTGCGCAAATTCAGCGAGATGTACGAGCCGTGGGGCATCTATCCATCGAGCGCGAAATTCCCCGTGAGCGTGCACCCGGCGCGCGGCGCCGTCAACGATCTGACGCAGTTCCGCAAGGCCGGAGCGGTCGGCGTGATTCTCGCCTGGACCGATGTTTCCGATGCCAATGCGATGGATCAATACACGCCCTTCTCGCGTCCGCCGCAGGATATTCCGGGTCTGTACGTCGGCCGCGAGACGGGCACGAAGCTGAAGGCTCTCGCTTCGGGCGGCGCCAGCGCCAGAGTCGTGCTCGAAGCCGAAACCTTCCCCAACACCCCCACCGACACGCTGATCGCCACCCTCCCCGGTTCGAGCGCCGCCGAGAACCTCATCGTGAACACCCACACCGACGGGCCGAACGCGACCGAGGAGAACGGCGGCGTGGGCATCGTGGCTCTCGCGAAGTACTTCTCGCAGATTCCGAAATCAGAGCGCAAACGCACCATCGTCTTCGCCCTCACCACGGGCCATTTCGCCGGACCCTGGGTGCCGTCGATGCGCGGCGTCATCCAGAAGTATCCCGACATGATCAAAAAATCGGTCGCCGCTCTCACGGTGGAACACCTCGGCTGCCAGGAATGGATGGACGACGCTTCGCTCTCGCAGTACAAATTCACCGGTCAGAACGAATGGGCCGTCGCCATCACCGAATCGAAGGGCACCGGCAAGGCGCTGGTCGAAGCGCTCGAGGGAAGCGCGGATCAGAACACTGCCGTGGTCAATCCGGCGCATGGCGGCTGGCTCGGCGAAGGCGGATCGCTCGCCCGCGCCGGCGTCCCGACCATCGGCTACATCCCGCAACCGAACTATCTGCTGGCGGGACCCGCCAACGGCTGCATCGAGAAACTCAGCCCGCAGCGCCTGCACGCCGAGATCGAAGTCTTCGCGAAGACTATCCACATGTTCGACAGCATGTCCGCCGATGAGCTGAAAGGCAAGGCATAAGGTTGCACCCGAGTCGCCCATCGGAGCCCGAGTCGATATAAAATAGCCCGTTGCGGCGCCTAACGCCGCATCGAACCTCGACAAGGAGCGAATATGTGCGATCTCGATCATTTTGAAGAAGACCGGAAAGAGTTTGAAGCGCGCGGTCTGGTGACGCGGAAGCAGTTCGGCGTCATGCTGGGGGCGGGCATCGCCATGATGCTGCCCAAAGTCGCCAACGCCGTCACCGTGACGGAATCGGACGTCAACATCAAGACGCCGGATGGCACCGCGGACTGCTATTTCGTTCATCCCGCCACCGGCGCCGCCCCGGCTGTGCTGGTCTGGCCGGATATCTTCGGCCTGCGCCCCGCCTTCCGCCAGATGGGCAAGCGGCTCGCCGAATCGGGCTATGCGGTGCTCGTGGTGAATCCGTTCTATCGCCAGATGAAGGCCCCCACCGCCTCGAAGGGCGCTGCGACGCCCATGCCGGAAGTGATGCCCCAGATGCAGGCGCTCAACGAAACCACACACCTCACGGACGCCAAAGCCTTCGTTGCGTGGCTGGACCAGCAGTCCTCCGTCGCGAAGAACCGGAAGATCGGCACGCAGGGTTACTGCATGGGCGGCCCGATGGCTTTGCGCACTGCCTTTGCCAATCCTGACCGCGTGGGAGCCGTCGCCTCATTCCACGGCGCCGCGCTCGTCACCCCCGGGCCGAACAGCCCGCACCTTGAGGCCGCGAAGTCGAAGGCGCAGTTCCTCATCTGCATCGCGACCAACGACGACCAGCGCGCCCCCACCGACAAGACCGAGATCAAAAAGGCCTTCGACGAGGCCCATCTCCAGGCCGAAGTCGAGGTCTATAAGGGCGCGCATGGCTGGTGCCCGCCTGACACCGCGGTCTATAACGAAGCCGAGGCGGAAAGGGCCTGGAGCCGTCTGCTGGCGCTGTATGGAAAAGCTCTCGCCTGAGACAGGTTCACAAAAAAAGCGCGGAGCCGGGCAAACCGGCTCCGCGCTTTTTTTATTGATGCTCAGTTCCTTTCCGGCAGGGAGAAAGCGAGATACTCGCCCGAGTAAGTGCCGCCGCTGACCGCCACGATGATGTACTGCTTGCCATCCACCATGTAAGTCATGGGCGAACCGCTCTGCGGCGCCGGCATCCACACCGCCCCCACTTCCTTGCCCGTCTGCTTGTCATAGGCGCGCAGCATGGCGCCGCGCGGATGCGTTTTGGAGGTGATGACGCTGTCGCCCGTGATCACCAGCGTCTTCGTCACCAGCACGCCCACGCTGCCCGGCTGCCCCGTGTTG
>DASPQQ010000083.1:0-2615 GCA_035624885.1 Bryobacteraceae bacterium
GCCGCTGTTCGACGGGTCCACCTTGAAAGGCGCGTATTCAGCCGGGAAATAACCCGGCCCCGCCGCGCCATCCGAGTTCAGCGCGAGAAACGTGGGGAAGACCTGGCCCACCGTGCGCTCCGGTTCTTTTTCGATCGCCACCACGCTGCCGATATTGGGCGAAACGTTGCCCAGCACGCCCGCGGGATTGCGGCCGATCTGCGTCCACGTCTGCGCGAGCGAGTGCACGAGAGCCCACGCCTGCATGGAGCGCACGATGGCGAACTGATTTGTCATCGCGCCCAGCTTCGGCATCAGGCCGGTGGGCCAGAGGATGCCGTTGACGGTTTCGGGTGCAAACGAGGTCGGAGTGGTGCCGTTGAGAACCTTGAGATCGAAAGTATCGGTGTGGCTCGGCGCCCCGGCAAGCAGGATGAAGATAACGTTCTTCGCCGTGTTGATGGTCTGAACCGGCGTGGACGTAACCACGGACGTCGCCGGCAGTTTCGACGCGAGATAAGAGGCCGTGACGCCGGCGCCGGCGATATTGAAGAAGCGGCGCCGCGTGATGTGCGGGCGCGCGTAGAAGCTTTTTACCGGATGCGGGTATCTGGCAAAGAGCCGGTCGAATTTTTCCTGTTCGTTCATGGCGTCAGTAGTTGAACACGAAGTCGAGCTTGTTGAAGAGCGTCCAGAGAAGATCTTCCGCGTTTTGCTTGCGCATGGCGCTGCCGCCGTTCTCGAGCTGGGCCGTCGAGAGGCTCATTTCGGCCTGGGTCGGCATCCGTGAGAGGAGATCCATGAAGAGCGTGTTGACCAGCTGGGTGTCGCTCAGCGGCAGCAGATTCTCGAGGAAGCTGGCGGTTGTGCCGCTGCCGGTCGCGTGGACGCGGCTGACGATGTAGTTATCGTTCATCAGCCCCAGCGCCTGAAGAATGGAGCCTTCCTGCTTCCGCGGCTGGTCGTCGCGATTGCCACGCAGGAAGTAATCGAGGAACTGGCTGACGGCCCCGCCATCGGGCATGCCGACCACGTCCGGCGCCTGCATGGCCCAGGAGATTTTGCCGAAGCCGGGTGAAGTCACTCCGTAGACCGTGGACGCGGCCGTGAAGCCGGGAACCGTGTAACTCGGAAACGTGTTGATCGCGATGTTGACGGAATCGTGAATCTCTTCCGACCAGAGACGCCGCACGTTTTTCCGGGCAAAGTACTGATCCCAGGCGGCGTTGTAAGTGCCGGGGTATTCGGAGGCGAGCTGGTAGGTGTCGGAGGTCGTGATGAGTTTCATCATCGCCTTCAGGTTGTAGCCGCTGCTGATGAAGTTCTGGGCAAGCGCGTTGAGCAGCGCGGCGTTGGTGGGCTGCAGGGTCCACGGGCTCGGCGGCGGATTGTTGGGGTCGAGCCGCAGCGGATCGAACTGATCCGGCGGATCCACGATGCCCGCGCCGAAGAAGTAAGCCCAGAGATAGTTGACCGCCGCGCGGGCGAACTGGAAATCGCCGGTCACGTTCTGGGCGAACGCCACCCGATAGTCCTGGCCGGAGGCGGGCACGTTGCCATTGAAAATGTACGTCGGCGTGATGGTCTTGACGCTGCCGATGGGCTGGCGCGGCGGCCGGTTGCCGGTGGTGGTATTGAGCTGGTAATCGGTCTTGTAAGTATCGAGCGACCAGTAAGTGACGGTGCCGCCCGTGGCGGACGGGTTCTGCGGCGTCTCAAGCGACCGTGTCCAGGTGTGCGCCATGAATGCCGACATGCCCCACGCCTCCACACGGGTGGTCTGCCCGCCCCAGAGGCTCAGGGAGTCGAGATGGCCGCGGCCGTTGTGGCAGAGCAGGCAGTTCATGTGGGCGATGCCGAGGAACTGGTCGGCCACGTTGGCGGTCTGGGAATCGAAAATATCCTGCGCCGGGCCGCCCGTGACATAACCGAGCACCAGGTAATTCAGCTGCCCGTTGGTCTGATCGAAATTGTTGTTGCCCTGCGCGCTGATCATCTCGGTCGCCATCTGGTTGTATGGTTTGCCGTTGGCGAGCGAGTCGTGAATGTACTTATAGAAAGCGTTGCGGCCCTCCGGCCGGATGGAGATCTGCACGGTGGAGGCCGTGTTCTTGAACAGATCGCCGTAGAACATGGTCCACTTATCGACCCACTCCGGTCTGGCGAGGAGCTGGTCAACCAGTTCGGAGCGCTTGTTCGGATCGGTGCTCGCCACGAACGCCGTGACCTGAGCGGGCGTCGGGATGCGTCCGGTGAGGTCGAGCGTCACGCGGCGGATGAATTCGTAATCGGTGGTGAGGTTGGACGGCGTGATGTTGTTGGCCTGAATCGCCGCGTAAATGTACTGATCAATGAGGTTGGTGGAGGGGCTGGCGGCGTGCGCAAGCGCGAACGGTTTGGCGCGCTCGGGCGTCGATGTCGTCCGGTGAAGCGACGCGAACTGCCGCGTGATGTCCCCGGCAGTGAAACCGAGCTTCGCGTGGTCGCGGGGGATGAAGTGGTCGCGAGCCGGGCCGAAAAACGGGCAGTCGGGCTCCTGCGCCACCGCGGCCAGACCAAAGATACCGATGGCGGCGAATCCTCCGAGAATCTGCCATTTCCGTTGCATCGTCCCCTCCGAACGACTGATCCTTCTG
>DASPQQ010000084.1:0-3520 GCA_035624885.1 Bryobacteraceae bacterium
CAGCCGGCCAACTTCTATCTCTCCTCCGCCCAGCAGGCCCAGGCGACCACAGCATTTGAAACGACGTTCAACGTCTCTCCGGCCACGAAAGTCCCCGTAACCGCGGGCGGTACGGCGACCGTGAGCTTCCAGGTGAATGCCGGGACCTCAAAGCTGGCACTTCCGTTTTTCGGCTTCGGTGCGGCGGGTGCGAAAGGCGACGTGAAAACCTTTGCGCAGTTTGCCGGGCCGGTCCCCGTCGCATCCGGCCAGACCCTGGACCTCGTAATCGGCGGAACGGGCATCGACAGCAAAGCGACCTTCCAGGTACTGGATGGCGGGATCACGGCTTCTGCTCCCGTGCAGGACAGCGTGATGCTCAATCTGAGCACTGGCGCGGTGCCCTTGTTCCGTATCACCCTGACCATCCCGGTGACGTCAACGAGCCTGGCCTCGACGCTTGTGATCACCGAAGGCTCCACCGTGCTTTCGCTCTCCGGCGTTCTGGCGGTGACGCCTCCCACGCCTGCGTTCACGGCGGCGAGTCTGGTGAGTGCGGCGACCTACAAGAACGCCAACGGCGGCGCGGCGGTTTCTCCGGGCGGATTGTCTGTCCTGTTCGGAACCAATGCGGCGACGGCGACATCGGTCCTGACCTCGAGCCTGATCTTTCCGAACTCGCTTGGCGGCATCTCCGTCACGTTCGACGGCGTGCTGGCCCCGCTGTACTACGTTGTCACGGACCCGGTCTCGGGACAGGTTAACCAGATGAGCTTCCAGGTTCCGTTCGAGACTGCCGGGAAGACATCCACCAACGTCGTGATCTCGTACAACGGTGCGATGAATCCGCCAGTCGCCGTGCCCGTTGTACCCGTGCAGCCTGCGTTCTTTACTCATGCGGCAGACGGGGGGAGTGACGCCTGGGTGGTGAACCAGAATTATTCGATCAATGGACCCGCGACTGATTCCACCACCCAGAAGGCCAACGTGGGTGACACCGTCACGATCTATGGAACCGGCATCGGTTCCGAGGAAGGAAGCAGTTTCGGTCTTCAGACCGGCGTGCTCGCGCCGTCGAACATCCCGAGCGGCTACAACTACGGGAGCGTCTACACCTGCAACGTCGGCGGCAACACTGCCAACGCGGTGTTCGCCGGATGGACTCCATCCGCCATCGGCCTCGCGCAGTGGAATGTGACCATACCGAAGGGTGTAACGGGCGCCGTCCAGGTTTATTGCACCGACATCGCTTCCGGAGCCAGAACCCAGACGGCCACAGTTTACGTAAACTAACGTTTACGTGAAGGTTCTGCTCCCGGCCGCGCTCACCGTTGCTGCGCTCTGCTGCACGCCGCTTCTGCGCGGCCAGAGCGAAGCGCCATCGGCAGCCGAGATCCGGATCTTTTCCGAGTTCCAGCGCTTCGATCCGTTCGGAAACATTGTCGAGCCGGATCGCGGCACGCCTTCGCGCGAGATTCTTTCGCCCGCCGTCGCGCGCAACGGGCATCTTTCGGTGCACGTGGTGGTGACCGCGCCGCCCAACACCAACTACTTTCTCTACGCGGCGGCCAATCCCGCCGACCTGGTGGATCTCACCATCTACCGCGAGTATTATGCGCGTTGCGGCGCCGGTTACTGCCCGGACTTCGTGATCCGCGTGCCGTCTCCCTCGTTCGGCGCGATCCCGGAATCGACCGAGCTGGCGAATGAAACGACCCGCTCATATCTGCTCGATGTTCACGCGCACAGCGATACGCCGCCGCGGCGCGTGCGCGTCGAAGCTTTGCTGAAGGTCGGGACGTGGGAGGTGGCGCCGATGGAGGTGCGCATCATGGAGCCCGCGGTTCCGGCGGAAGCGATGGAGAGGCGCAGCGAAATCGCGCCGCTCGAAGCGCCGGCGGGCGCGACCGCGCAACTGCAGCTGCTGCGTTTCCTCGCGGGCCGGCGTCCGGCGCAGCCGCCGGCGCTTCTGCGGCTGCGCGATTTCGAACAGCGCAACGCCGCCGAAGACATGCTGCTGGCGCATTCGCTGGGCGTTTCGCGTCCCGGGCCGAAGTTCCCGGAGCTGAACCTGGTCTCGTTCCAGCCGGTGGTTTACCCCTCCCTGAGCGCCGAGTGGTATCTG
This sequence comes from Bryobacteraceae bacterium, assembly GCA_035624885.1. Lineage (GTDB taxonomy): Bacteria > Acidobacteriota > Terriglobia > Bryobacterales > Bryobacteraceae > BOG-234. Next base: position 2,105 of record DASPQQ010000084.1, read on the forward strand.
CGGGTTCGGGACTTTCTGAACAATTTTCTTCAGTAAACCAGTACCGGATAGAGAGGATTTCCGAAAGATTCACGCAGGCCCCTCTGTACAACGGAAACATTCCGTGGTAAGTATGGGGTGTAGCACGAGCTACCACACTATAAGAAGTAGCAGTTACGGAGACCGGATCGTAACCACGCTCCCAGGCCTCCGGCAGTGTCTCAATTGAAATCCCAAAAGTACAGAATCGCCGGGGCTTCCCCGTCCGCACCAGGCGACCACCTCACATCGTTACAGGAGTTTTCGATTCCGCATGGACTCCGATCGCAAGTACCGGCAACACGGTTACTCTGAAAGCAGTTCCCCCTCAAACGGACACAGATCCGGTTCCAACGGCAACGGAGGCGGCGACAAGCCGAGACATTCAGGACCGCGCCCTCCGATCGACATCACCGGACCCAGACTTCCGCGCCTTGTGCAGGCAGTGACGGCTTCGCGCTGTTACAACTGCGCCACCACGCTTCCCGCGGGCACCGACTTTAACGGACCCTGCCCGAAGTGCGGCGCCGCGCTGCATTGCTGCAAGCAGTGCGTGCACTTCGAACCGTCGACGCGGTTCCAGTGCCTGAAGCCGATTCCGGTGCGCATTGCGGCCAAGGATCAGGCGAATGAATGCGCGCTGTTCTCGCCGCGCGTCACGGTGGCGCGGGAAGCGACGCCGACGCAGGGCTCGAACGGAGCTTCGCGCGGGCCGCTGCCCAGCCTGAACACGCCGCCGCCGCGCAATGCCAGCGACGCGCGCGACGCCTTCGACCGTCTGTTCAGGAAGTAGTTTTCTTCAGCCGCTCGCGCAGCGCGGCTGTTGCCTTCCGGTGGCACAGCAGGCAGAGTGTGCGCATGTTCGAGAGATCGCACTGGCCTCCGCCTTCGGCCACGGGAACGATGTGATCCGCGTCCCAGAGCGATTTGCGGCTTCCCTCCCGCAGTCCCCAGGTTTTCAGAAATAATCTGCGCGCCGCGAAATCGAGTTTGCGCATGTCACGCCGCAGCGCGGTGGTATCGGCCCCGCACAGAGCGCAGACGCCGCGATCGCGCTCGAAGACTTTTTCGCGCAGATAGCCCGGATCGGTGCGCAGCTTCCATTCGTGCACGCAGGCATCGGAGCAGAAGGTGCGGCGGCCTCTGGGCGTTTCGCGCGAACACCAGCGGCATTTGCCGTCGGACTTCTTCGCCCATCCTCCCCGTTTGGTACGCGCCGGCTGCATGGAAACGGATTATGTACACGCGCCTTGAGGCGCGTTTGCCGCATTCGCAGGTCCCGCGACCAAACGCGCCTCAAGGCGCGTGTACATGGAGCTCCGGGTCATCTGGGCTGCGGCGTCCCGAAAGTGAAGAGCGAATCGGTGACCCGGTTCTGATCCGTCACGGTCGCGACGG
>DASPQQ010000085.1:0-11776 GCA_035624885.1 Bryobacteraceae bacterium
GCCCGGTCTCACCATCTACCGGTTTGGCGCACCGCTTTTCTACGCAAACGCCGGCCGCTTCTCGGACGAGGTTCTCAGTCTCGCGTCGCTCGCTCCCCCGCGCTGGATCATCGTCGATGCCTCGCCGATCACGAAAGTCGACTTCACCGCCGCCCGCATCATTGAAAATCTCCTTGCGGAACTCGCTCTGCGCAACGTGGTTCTCGTTTTCGCGCACGTTGAGCCGGAACTGCGCTCCGACCTCGACCGCCATCATCTGACGGAGCGGATCGGCCGCGATCACATCTTCGACCGGGTGCACGATGCCATGGCAGCCTGGCGCAGACTGGACGTCTGATTCCGAGGTGAAAGTTCCGCTTATCCGGCCCATCAAACCTTTCTAATGGCGCCGTGTTACCACCCGGCCCTGTATTCGTCTGAATAAGTGAGAGGAACGCGATGGGTCTGCTCCAGGAACTGATAGGCGTCGATTCGCAGGGTGCATTCGATTTCTTCCTCGAGAACCTGCGCGACCCGGCCCGCACGGAAGGCCTGAGAGAAGACGAGCTTCTCTACGTCACGAGCGTCCTCGCGCACTACGCGCAGACGTCGCGCTTCGACACCTCTTCCAGCCCCTGCATGGCCGGCCTCGCCGAAGTCTTCGACCACTTTCTGCCCGGCGCCGCCGCGCTGAACGATTCCGAACTCCTCGAGTTCGGAGGCTCTCAGGTCCTGCTCTTCGCCGGCTTTTTCCGCGACCAGATGCAGCGGCGCCACAATGTGGAGTGGTACGACCAGATCGGCCAGTCGCTCTATGAGCGCGCCGGCCAGCATTCGGGCGACATGCGCCGCCGCGAATTTTTCGACCATCTCTCCGAGTCCTTCCCGGTCTGGACAATCGTTTGCCGGGATCTGAACCGGACCCTCCGCGAAAACCGCTTCCTCCTCAGGCTCAACTGAGCGCCTGTTGTTTCTCGCGCAAAGCGTGCGTGCTGTCGCGCAGGCGCGCCAGGCTTCCGCTTATTCAACAGCTTTCCGGCTGGCGCGAAAAGTGCACAACTCCGGTTGAAGTTATGGAAACCGCCGCTGAACTCCGGGCGGCCATCGCCCAATCTCCCGCACCTCAGGTTCTGGCGGTGGACCTCGACGGGACGCTGGTAAGAACGGATCTCCTGCTGGAACTGCTCGTCGCGCTGCTCAGGCAGAAGCCCTGGTGCCTGTTTGCCCTGCCTGTCTGGCTGGCGAGGGGCCGGGCCTCGTTCAAGCAGGAACTCGCGCGCCGAGCCTCGCTCGACGTCAGCACCCTCCCCTACCGGGAAGAACTGCTGGACTACCTCCGGCAGCAGCGCGCTCAGGGCCGCACCATCGTGCTGGCCACGGGAGCCGACCGTCAGATCGCCCGCGAAGTGGCCAATTACCTCAACCTTTTCGATGTTGTCCTCGCAAGCGACGGCACGACCAATCTTTCCGGCTGCGCCAAGCGGGATCGTCTGGTAAAGGAGTTCGGCGCCAAAGGCTTTGACTACGCCGGCAACGCGCGCAGGGATCTTCCCGTCTGGTCGGCCGCGCGGCGAGCCATCGTGGTGAATCCCGGCGCCGGTCTCGGCGCGCATATTGACGGATCGACGGAGGTCCGGACATTCTCCGAGACGCATCGAAGAACCCTCAGAGTTTACCTCCGCGCGCTTCGTCCTCAGCACTGGCTGAAGAATGTCCTGCTCTTCGTGCCCCTTCTCGCGGCCCACCGGACTGACGAACTGGCGCTGCTCACAAGACTCCTGCTCGCGTTTGTGGCCTTCGGCTGCATGGCGTCGAGCGGCTACCTGATCAACGACCTCTTCGATCTGACCGCGGACCGGCACCATCCGGCCAAGAAGCTTCGCCCGTTCGCGGCCGGCATCCTGCCGCTTTCCTATGCGCTGATCATGTTTCCGATTCTCATCGTCTGCGCGAACGTAATCGGCTGTTTCGTCTCGGGGCTCTTTCTCGGAGCGCTCTGGACTTACTTCGGCTTGAGTCTGGCCTATTCGCTCGTTCTCAAGAGAATCGTCATTGTGGACGTGATCGTTCTCGCGGGTCTTTACAGTGTGCGGATCCTGGCCGGCTCCGCGGCGGTGACGATCTGGCCGTCGCACTGGCTGCTGGCGTTTTCCACCTTCCTGTTCTTCAGCCTGGCTCTGGTCAAGCGTTACGGGGAACTGAGCGTGATGAAGCGCATCGACGGGGATCACGCCGTGGCGCGCGGCTATGAACTCAGTGACGCGGAACTGCTCGCGGCCATGGGAGTCGCCAGCGGCTATCTCGCGGTCCTGGTGCTCGCGCTCTACATCAACAGCGAAAAGGCGCAGGCGCTCTATGACCGCTATCAGCTCATGTGGTTCCTGTGTTTCCTGCTGCTCTACTGGATCAGCCACGTCTGGCTGATTGCTCACCGCGGCAGAATGCCCGACGATCCCGTGGTCTTCGCGACCAATGACCGGACCAGTTACATTCTGGCCGCGCTCATGGTGACGGTCATCATCCTGGCTCTATGAACACGCGCCTCATCCCGGTACTGTGGCTCGCGGCGGCGGCAGCCCTGGCCGGGAACGAAGCGCCGAGGACGATCGTCGAACTGCAGCCGTTGCGCGAATCGAGCTCGATCCCCATCCGCTCCAGAGCAGGCAGGGAAGGGACCGCGACCCTGATCAATCTCAATCCGGCGATCAACGCGTGGTACCTGCTGAAAGTTGCGTGGAAGGACGGACGTGCGGAAACCACGTATCACCTCGAAAACGCCAACCCCCGGTCCGCGCGCATTCTTCCCGGCGAGAACGGACTGGTGATTACCGAGGGCCGCGACCGTCATCCCTGCGATCTCTTCAGCTCCGATTCGGCGAACGCGCTCGATCAGGGCAGAGCTTCGCCGGTTGTCTTCTATCCCCTGTGCGAAGGCCGCATCTATCTGCGCAACGCGGCGGTGGGGCATCGTACGACGCTCGAAGCCGCCACGGATTTCCTTCGCGAGCACGTCTGGGGCGGCGAGAAGATCATCTCTCTCGGTCACTTCGTCATGGGCGACATGCACCGCGAGAGCGGGACTCTCGAAACCGGATCTCCCGCCGCGGCGCCCCGCCCGGCGGCCGGCGACCTGCCGCTCGCTGCGCTGATCGATTCCAGATACTCGGGCAAACTGCTCGGATCCTTCAATCTGGGAATCGATCTGGAGGGCCCGGCCCGCACCGGCCTGACGCCAGGCGCGTGGTATCCGGCCGAGGGAAACCCCGGCATTTACGTCAGTATCCTGCAGCCCAATCTGATCGACCCCGGGATTCTCGCGAGCTACCGGAACCAGGTGAGCAGCCTCGACGGCATCGAAGCTTCGGCGCTCTGCTTTCTGGTGGCGTTCGATCTCGACAGCTTTGAGCTCGGCTACGCGCTCGGAACGGAACATCCGAAAGTGGGCTGGTCCGATCACATTCTGCCGCAGATGAAAGACCCAGCACTGCCCGGCCCGGATGGAATCGGGACCATCAGTCCTCTTGTGGCCACAGGTCTTCTCAGCCCGAAACAGGCAGCGGCAACCGTTTCGACCTTTACCGCCGGATTCAAGCGGACTCACGGCGCCTTCAAATCCGGAGACCTGGCCCTCCGCAATCGCGGCAGCCACTACGGCTTCATCGAGAACGGCGTCGTGTTCAGCAAACTGCAGCCCGGTCTTTCGACGGTCTTTGTTCTGGCTGATGGCTCGCTCGGGATGAAGACATGGACGGAAGCGGATGACGCGCTGCTCGCAAAGATCCGTCATGCGCGGCAAAACGGTGTGCCGATCCTCGATTCGGGAGTGCCGGGCTCGCTGGTCAACAACTGGGGCGCCGGCAACTGGTCGGGCTCCGGGGAGGGCAGGCTGCGCACCATGCGCTCGGGAGCCGCATTGCAGACGAGCGGCCGCAGGCGCTTCCTCATCTATGCGGTTTTTTCGGACGCGACGCCATCGGCGATGGCTCGCGTCTTTCAGGCCTACCGGTGTGATTACGCCATGCTTCTGGACATGAACGCACTGGAGCACACCTATCTGGCGGTTTACCGGAGATCGGGATCGGGCATGTTCGTGGATCACCTCATCAAGGGAATGAACGTGCTCGAAAAGTCCGCTGCGGGGGAACTTGTACCGAGGTTCCTCGGATACGCGGACAACCGTGATTTCTTCTACGTGATGCGACGGGAGGCGAGACCATGAAAATATTGCGGCCGGCCGTGAGAGCCGCTGGGCTTCTTGCAGGTCTGCTTGTGCTCGGGCAGACTCCATCGGTGAGAACGGCTCTCGAGCAGCAGAATGAAGCGCTGTTCCGGCAACTGCAGCGCGTCCACGGTCTGTCCGATGCCCAGATGAACGCCATCCGGCAGATCTTCGCCAGATCGGGCTACATCGGCCAGGGCAATCCGGCGATCACGCGTCACCCCATGACGCCCGAACAGGCGCAGGCAAAGCTCGATTCCCTCGGGATCAACTATGCCAATCCCCGCTTCGAGAAAATCTGCGGCGCGAAGTACATGGCGCCGCTCTACAACCCCGCGAAGGAGCGGCCGGAAGACGCCAAAGCCTGCATCGATCAGTTCGAATTTCCCGATATTCCCACTGCCTATCCGGTGGTCTGGGTGAGAGCGCGCGAAGCGGCCGAGATCTGCGAGGCGGAAGGAAAACGGCTCTGTGACGCGCATGAATGGGAGGGCGCCTGCGCGGGCAGCCTCGAGCCGCCGGACTATGAATGGGACCTCGCCAAAGGCCTCAGCCCGAACGCGGCCATCGAGCGGATGCGCATCGCGCACAACAACAAATACGGGCCCACCAAGAGCTGGAGCTACGGGCCGGAATACAAGAAGGGAATCTGCGCGGCGTCAAGCCAGAAGAGTCCCGACTGCAACGGAGGAGACTGGGTAAGGTGCGGCTCGAATACATTCCCGGACGGCTCTTTCCCCGATTGCCACAGTCCGCTTCAGGTCTATGACCTGAACGGCAATGCGGCCGAGCACATGAACCTGCCGCTCAACGAAAGCCAGATGGCGAGCCGCGGCAGCCAGGAACTCGGCTACACGGAGATGAAAGGGAGCTGGTTCATCTTCGACACTTACAGGGCTCACGAAGACTGGTGCCGCTGGCGCGCGCCGTACTGGCATGGCAGCCGCGTCATGGATGAACACAGCCATGAAAACTACCATCTGGGCTTCCGCTGCTGCAAGACGCTGAAGTAGCTCTACGCCGCGGCAGGCTGCCGCGCCCACATATCCAGAACCTCGCGCAGCGAGCCCTCGTCGCTGAAGGCTTTGGCGAGGAGCGGATCCCGCAGAACGTCGGAAAGCGAACGGCATTTGCCGTCGACGAGAACTCTGTCGCTGATCAGCCGGATCCCGTGACTGTAGTCCGCATACCCGGCGCCATGAACCGTGCTCAGCGGCTGAATGGGATCGGCCGTGCCGCGATGCCAGCCGTAGATGGCGATCTGGCCCGGGTTGCGCGCGAGGCGATTCGTCAGCACGACATCCTTCTTGTGGCCTGCCACCAGCGGGCCTGATGGAATGCCGCGAGCCTCCGATTGCTTCTCGATCATGCCGTTGTGCCGCCGGTAATATTCCGTGGATCTCATCTGCGGACCGGCCGGCAGCGGTTGCGGCGTGAAGTGGAAACCCGACTGATCGTAAATGGCATCCACCATCTTTCTCGTCGGGAACACGCAATGGAACCGGTCGGCGACGGCCCGCGCCGTGTAGAGGTTCATCGGGATGCGCAGGAAATCCGCGTCCGAACCAATCGCGAGATACTCCGGCATCACGAAAATCGTGGCACTGACTTTTGCCTTGCCCGGCGTCTCGCAGCTCATCTCGACCGGAACGAACTTTCTCAGGAAATCGGGAAGGTTGCCCGCCAGAAGCTGATGGAGAATGGCGCGTTCGCGGTCCCGGCCTTCGATGCCTGCAACGAATTCCGAGAATTGCGAGCCGGTCAGGGCGCGATGCTGTCTCGGAGGGATCTTCGCTGCGAGATCAGGAGTCTTGTGAGACGCAGTCTCGGCGCCACACAGATACCGCGCGCACAACGAACCGAAGGCGAGCCGGAAGCTCTCGCGCCGGCTGAGGCTGCGCTTCAGGCAAACACTGGGCAACTTCCGGAACAACTGTCTCATTTTAACTCACCCGTAACTTTCAAAGAGCCTGCCCCATTCCGTCCGCAGTGCCTCCCGCACCCTGCCGCGGCCCACGAAGTTGTACCAGAAGACATCGTGGTAAAGAATCGACGCCAAATAGGACCACGGAGTGATCACCGTGCGCAGCAGAAAATGCTCCAGCGGTTTCAGCGGACCCCAGTAGATCATCTTCTGGCCGTGGCTGGCGAAGGTATCGCCGACATGAAAGTGAAAGTTCACATTCGCGATGTCCTCGCCCACGACCTCGATTTCCCTCACATCGCCGCAGCCGAGCCCCTGCTCATGCGCGAGCCGGATGAAGCGAATGGAGAGCGGATCGAACCCCATCATCTTCGCCGCCACGGCGTCGATCGCGACCATGTCTCCGCTGGCCAGAATGTAATTTTTGACCTGCGGCATCATGCATCTCGGGCCGGGTCCATCGCCTGCGAACGTGCCGTCCATCACCGCGAAGATACCGGGATGGATTTCCTTCTGAATGGCGAGCAGATCCACCAGCGTTTCGTGAATCACGCTGTGCGTCCAGTGGCGGTTTTCAAACAGCAGCCCGCCGAAGGCGTTCTTCATCGCTCCGGTCATCTGCGTAAACACGTGGGTCTTCATGGTGGGCAGATGGATGATGTTGGAGCCGATGAGCCGCTTCGGGATGCGGATGCCTTCCGGATAGACTTTATCCAGCACGCGCATCTTTGCTTTGGGTGCGTAGCGGACCCATTCCTCGCCCGGTTCATAGAGATGCACATTGCGCAGGCCGTACTTGTCCACCAGCACCTGCCTGTGCCTGTTGGCCACTTCGCCTCGCCTGGCGCTGACCACCACGGTCCGGTTGTGGCAGCCGTACAGCTTCTCTTTCGCGTAGCCATCCTCGAGCAGCGTGGCAATCACGCCGTCGAGCTGCCACGGTGTCGTCGAGCACGCCGGATAGAAATAGTGCCAGCTGATATTGATCTTGAGAGCGGTCTCGTTCTCCTTCGGCAGAAAGCTCTGATAGTCCGCAAGGCGCATCAGGCGCTTGTAGTCGCCGATCACGCTGGCCGGCGCGGTTTTGAGTACGGCAACACGGGAGCGCGTCATATCAGGCCTCTATCGCAGCCCGCGTCTGCAGGTAGCCGAGGATGTCCCCTCTGGACACGACTCCGTCCAGATGGCCATCCGATATCACCGGAAGCTGATTCAGATCGTTGCGCACCATCAGCTCGAGCGCGCTCGAGATCGAGGTCGATGGCGTCACCATGCTGAGCTTCTCCCGCGGCAGCATGATGTCGCGCAACGCCGTAAACGGCCACTGGCCCCGGGCCACGTGCTTGATTTCACGCAGCGTCACAATACCCGCCACGCCGCCGTTTTCCGCCACGAGGAAGCAGTGCCGGCCGGTTTTGAGCACTTCCTCATCCACCAGATCCTGGACGCTCAATCCTCCGCTGACGAGGGCGCACTCATGCGTCATCAGATCGCCCACCCGCACCGCTTCGAGCGCCCGTTTGAGATCGGCCTGAAAGTAGCTCTCCCTCGCGGCCTGAAGCAGAAACCAGCCGATGAAGGCGATCCACAATCCGCCGAGCCCGGCGCCGCCGAAATATTCGACGATGCCAACGCCGATCATGCCGCCCGCGACACCCTGGCCGATCTTCGCCACCATCCGCGTCGCCCGCTCCATGTCGCCCGTCTTCTTCCAGAGGATCGATCGGAGGATGCGCCCGCCGTCGAGCGGATAGCCGGGCAACAGGTTGAAGCCCGCCAGCGCCAGATTGATATAGCCCAGCCACGAAAGCATTTCGGCCAACGGAGCGAGACCCGGTGCCGCTGCCAGTCTGGCGAGGCCATGACAGATGAGGCCGATCAGGACGCTGGTCGCCGGACCCGCCGCGGCGATGCGGAATTCCGTATTGGCATCAGGCGCCTCGCCTTCGATCTGCGATATGCCCCCCAGCGCGAACAGGGTGATTTCGCGGACCGGCAGTCCCCGCCGGGTCGCCATCACCGCGTGGGAAAGCTCGTGCAGCAGGAGAGAGACGAAAAACAGAATGGCCGTCGCCACGGCCATCGTCAGGCAGAGGGCCGGGTTCCACCGCGCGTGCGCCGAGCGCAGTTCGCTGAACAGGGAGAAAACAATCAGCAGGGCGATGACGAACCAGCTGTAGTGCAGGCCAATCTGGATGCCGAACACCCTGCCGAGTTTGATCTGCGAACGCAAGAGCCCGCCTGTCCATGAGAGAAAGCAGCAACTTGTCTTCCAGACCGGGTTTCTTCACCCTTGTGAGCGAACGGGCGCGCGCCGGGGCTGAAACCCGGCGGCCTCGCGCTGAACTGCGCCAAATCCCGCATCTTCGGCGCACAGAACCGCCAGTTCCGATCTGGCCCGAATTCCGTACAGGAAAACGCTTGACATTGTGCCGAGCCCCTGTTCTAAGCTCATAGTTACGTAAGATCCTTCTGCCCAAGCCTGTTTCCCCCCTGACGCCGTCACGCCGTGCGGCGCCGGGAGCCGATGTGCCATTCGGAGCCGATCAGTTCGCGATCCCCCCGGAGGCGCAGTGCAACAGCGCTCTCACCGCGTTCTGCTGATCTTCCAGCTGGCCGGCCGGCTCGCTGCCTTTCCCGTCGAAGACGTCGAGCGCATTGTGCCGATGGCGGAGCTCGTCTGCCCTCCCGGTCTGCCTTCGGCGCTCGAAGGCATCCTCAATCTCGCCGGCGCCGCGATCCCCGTCCTGCGCCTCGACCGGCTGTTCGGTCTGGCCGCGCAGCAGGTGGGCCTCTACTCGATGCTGATCGTTCTGCGGGCTCACCGGGAAACGAGAATGGCGGTGCTCGCCGATCGCGTGCACGAAATCGCGTCCGCGCCGCGCAGCGCGTTCCTTCCCGTCAGTCATGAAGATTCGCTGAATGCCTGCGCCGAAGCGGCCGTGGCTGCCGGAGACCAGGTTGTCCCGCTGCTCTCTCCGGCGCGCATTCTTCTCGCCAAAGAACGCGAGGCGCTTTCCGAGTTCGAGGCCATGGCGCGGCAGCGCCTCGAGAACTGGGAGGCCCGCGAAGCGTGAACCCCCTGCCCCTGCTTCACGAGGACCAGCCGCTGGCCGACCCTCACTACCTGCGCCTGAAGGAATATCTGATTGAGTCGACCGGGCTCGCTTATTACATCGACAAGGACACCGACCTCGCCCGGCGCATCCGCCGCCGCCTGTCGGAACTTCAGCTCCGGGATTGCGCGTCCTATCTGGAACTGCTGGCCGATCCCAGCCGGGGCGGCTTCGAGATGGATGCCCTGATCGCGGAGATCACGATCGGGGAGACCTATTTCTTTCGCCATCAGGAGCACTTCGATGCGCTGCGGGAAATCGTGCTGCCCGATCTCATCGCGCGCAATTCCGGCAAACGGCGCCTGCGCGTCTGGTGCGCCGGCTGCGCCGACGGCGCCGAACCTTACTCGCTCGCCATCCTGCTGCGGCGCGAGCTGGCCCATCCGCTCCTCGGATGGGACGTTTCCATCCTGGGCACGGACATCAACCGCCGCGATCTGGCGATCGCCCGCGAGGGCAGATTTGAAGCGTGGTCTCTTCGCTCCACGCCGGAAGAGCTGAGACGCGCCTGCTTCGAACAGGAGGGCAGGGAATGGATCCTTGCGCCCGCTTACCGGTCGGCGGTCTCCTTCCGCTTCCACAATCTGATGGACGAAGCCTGTCCGCCGCTGGCGAGCGATCCGTCTTCCTTCGATCTGATTCTCTGCCGCAACGTGATGATCTACTTCGAGCCGGAGCAGATGCGCCGCATCATTCAGCGGTTTCACGACTGCCTCGAGCCCGGCGCCTGGCTGCTGGTCGGTCCTTCCGAGCCCAACATGACTCACTTCACGTCCTTTCGCGCCGTGAATGCGCCTGGCGTCACGCTGTACCAGAGAGTGGCGCCGTCCCTGCCGGAGTTCGCGCAGGCGCCTCAGTTGCCGGCCATCGAACTGCCGCCGGCCGCGCTGCCGGAACCGCCCGAAGCGCCCGCCGCGGCTCCCGCTCCCACGCTCGCCGCCCTGCGCCGCCACGCCGACGAGGGCGATTGGGAAAACGCCGCCCGCGCGGGCCGGGAACTCGCCGAATCCGACACCCTCAATGCGCTCGTTCACTTCCATTACGCTCTCGTCCTTGAACACCTGGGCGACCAGACCGGAGCCGAGCGCTCTCTTCGCCGGGCCATCTATCTCGATCGCCAGGCCGTTCTCGCGCACTATCACCTCGGGCTTCTCCTGCGGTCGCGCGGCGACTGGCGCCAGGCCGAACGGAGCTTCCACAATGCTCTGGACCTGCTTGCATGCCTGCCCGGCGATGCGGTGGTCGCCGGTGCGGATGAGATCACCGTGGCGGAACTGAGCAAGCTCGCCCGGACGCAACTCGAAAGGCTGCAGGTGCAGGCATGACTCCCGAATACAGTCCCGAACACATCCGGGCCGTCTTCCGCCAGCGCGCGGTCCGGCTCGCTCAGAAGCTCGCCGTGAACAAGCCCGCTTCACCCGGCATTCCCGCGCTCGTCTTCCGTCTGTCGGAGGAACGCTACGCGGTCGCCTTGCGGGATCTCGCGGAGGTTCTGCCCTTCGAGCGCTGCGCCCCCGTGCCCGGCTCGCCGCCGCACTTCCGCGGCGTGATCAATCTGCGCGGAGAACTGCGTCCCGTGGTCGATCTGGCGCGCCTCGTGGCCGGAACTCCTTCGGCCGATTCCGGAGCGCTCCTGATCCTGCGCCGCGAGTTCGCCCTGAAGGTGGATGCCGTCGAAGCGCTGCGCGAGATCCGTTCCGAGGAAATGACCCGTCCCGCCCAGGGACAGTACGTGCAGGCGCTCCTTGCGGGCGCCGTCGCGCTGCTCGATGTCGAAGCCATCCTGCCTGCCGTGTTTTCCCCAAAGGAGTCTCCATTCGTATGAAGCTGAACATGAAAATCGGAACCCGCATCGTCGCGGGCTACGTTCTGGCCCTGATTGTCGTCGGCGCCGTCGGCGTCGTGGCGTACCGCTCGCTCGCCGAACTGATCGATACCGCCGACTGGGTGACCCACACGCATCTCGTCAAGGAGACGCTGGCCGGAACGCTCTCCGCCGTCCAGGACGCCGAGACGGGGCAGCGCGGATTCGTCCTGACCGGAGAGGAGCGCTATCTGGCCCCGTATACGGATGCGCTCCGGACCGTTGACGCGGACATCGCAAGGATCAAGGATCTGACGCCCGATAATCCCCGGCAACAGGAGCGGCTCAACAATCTGCGGCCTCTCGTCACAGGCAAACTCGCGGAACTGGCGGAAACCATCGCGCTGCGCCGCCAGCGCGGCGAGAAGGCCGCGGTCGATGTCGTGCTGACGGATCGCGGCAAGAACCTCATGGACGACATCCGCCGGGTAGTTGCGCAGATGGACGAGGAAGAATCGTCGCTTCTGCGGGAGCGTGATGCGAAGGCCAAATCCACCGCGCAGTTCGCTTCGAGTTCCCTGATCACGGGAGGGCTTGTGGCCCTCGTGCTGGTCTCGATTGTCGGAGTGCTCATCCAGCGTTCCATCACCGGTCCGCTCTCTTCGTTCATGCAGTTTGTGGGGCACGTGGGGGAAGGCGATCTGACCCGGCAGGCAAAAATTTCCAGCGGTGAC
>DASPQQ010000086.1:0-2734 GCA_035624885.1 Bryobacteraceae bacterium
TGAGGAAAACCGGGACAGACTCCTTTTTCGCGTTACAAAACTTCTGCGTGAGAGCCGGGACGGCGCGAAAAAGGTTGTCTGTACCGGATTTTCCGCACCACGCTCGCAGCCGAATACCCGTGAACCGGAGTTCTCACACAGACTCTGAAGGCGCGCGTACATAGCTACTTCTGATCGATACAGGTGTTCTCTCCAACATCGTTCAACGCAATCGAAGCCGCCGGCTCGATGCACCACTGCTTCGATCCGAACCCGCTGATGTAGTTCCGCTCGATGACGTTTCCGCGCGTCTGGGCCGGGCGCGCCGCGTGCGTCGCCAGATAAATGCCGCTGCGCAGCATCCCCGGCTCATCCAGCGCGTAGTTGCAGCGCGCATTCCCTGCCCTGCCCGTACAATGGCTCATGTTGATGTTGACGAACCGGTTGTCGACAATCTCGCTTCCCTCGCCAATCAAGTAAACGCCGCCGTAGCCGAAACCGTCGATCACATTGCCCTTGACCAGAACGCGCCCCGGCGTCTGATCCGGAAACGTGTTGCCGAAAACGATGCCCTCGTGCAGGAACGGATAGGCTTCGATCGGCTGCCGGTTGATGCACGAATTGCCGCTCACCTCGCCATCGTGAAACCCGTCGAGATCGATGCACTGGCCATTGACGTCGATGAAGTGGTTATCGGTATAGACCGAGCCGGTCACGTCGCCCGCCGAGTCGAGAGCCACCGGCGTTGCCAGCGCCGCGGTGTCGATCTCGTCCGGCGGATAGCCGATCCGGCTCCCGTGATTGCCCGCCACCCGCACGTGCCTTCCATGCCCGACCTGAATCGCGTCGCGCGGTGTCGCCGAGACCTCGTTGGATTCGATCACCCCGTCCACATTGCGCGGCGAATGGTAGTACGCATGGGTCCAGATGCCATTGCCCGTGATGTCATGAATCCGGCACCGCCGCACCGCAAACTCCGTCGTCCCTTCCTCCAGAAGGATGCCGCCCGTGGTATTGCTCCGGCCCGCCTTGTTCAACGTGCCGGAATTCGCGATCGCGACATTCTCGATGGTCACGCCCGTCGACTGGTTGACCAGAATGGGAAACGATTTGATCTTCTCGATGGTCACGTCGCGGATCGCAATGTTCCGCGAGTTCCGGAAAAGAATCCCGTTCGCGTCGTAGTAATCCGCAAACGGCTGATCGGAACCGGGCAGATAGCGGTCGCTCCCGAGACTCGTCCTCGAGCCTTCAATCCGAATCCCGTGAATCGTAACGTTCGCGACGTTGTCGCCAACGATCGCCGCCGCGCCCGCGAAGTTCGCAGCCATCCGGATCGTCGAACCGCCCGGGTCACCCGCAATCTCGAGATCATGCGCCCCGGCCGCAATCCGCAGCGGCGCCGTGATCTCGGTGACGCCTGCCGCAAGCTGGATCTTCCCGCTGGTCCGGTCGAACGGCGAGCGGTGGCAACCCGCCGCGAAAACAAACAAAACAGCGGCCAGCCGCCGCATCATCCCAGCAGAAAGACGGCGGTCTGCGCCATCAGATTGGGGAACCACCGGAGGCGTCTCGAGCCGGAAAGGAAATAGCGCCGTTCGATGGGGAAGTTCTGGTCGCGGCAGAGGTCTTCGAAGTCGTTGATGCTCAGGAAGTGGATGTTCGGCGAGTTGTACCAGTTGTAGGGGAACATCCTGGTCTTGGGCGCCTGCCCGCTGAACAGCATGGCAAACCGCACCGTCCAGTGGCCGAAGTTGGGAAACGAGACGATCACGCGGCGGCCCACGCGCAGCATCTCCTGCAGCACGGTGAGCGGCGCGAGCGTTTCCTGCAGAGTCTGGCTCAGGATCACGTAGTCGAACGCCTTGTCGGGATAATCCGCGAGGCCTTCATCGATATCGCCCTGATAGACCGAAACGCCGCGCGCAATCGCCTTGCGCACCTGCGTCGAAGAGATCTCGACGCCCCGCGCCATCACGCCCTTGTTCTCGATCAGCCACGCCAGCAGTTCGCCCTCGCCGCAGCCGAGATCGAGCACGCGGCTGCCCGGCTCGATGATCTCGCCGATGATGCTGAAATCCGGCCGCTCGGAGAGCGACACGGGGTGATGTACCGCCGCAGCCGTCGCCATCAGGCAGCCCTCGCCATGCGCGCCGTGCTGTCGAGGAAGCCGCGCACCAGTTCCGTCTGTTCCGCCACATCCACCAGAAACGCGTCGTGGCCGTAGTTGGAGGTCAGATCGCAGTAGGCGACATCGCCGTTCAGCCGCCGCAGCACCCGCACGATTTCCTGCGACTGATAACTCGGATAGAGCCAGTCCGAAGTGAAGCTGATCACGAGGAAGCGCGTATCCACCTTGCGGAACGCATCCACCAGCAGCCCGGTCCCGTTGGTCAGATCGAAGTAATCTTCGGCCTTGGTGATGTAAAGATACGAATTGGCGTCGAAGCGCGAAACGAACTGCGTGCCGCGGTACCGCAGATAGCTCTCCACTTCGAAATCGACGCTGAAGTCGTAGCCGAATCTTTCCTTCTCGCGCAGTTTGCGGCCGAACTTCTCGCGCATCGACTCATCGCTCATATAAGTGATGTGCCCCACCATGCGCGCCACGGCGAGGCCGCGCGCCGGCGGTTCCTTGTCGTAGTAATCGCCGCTGCACCAGTTGGGATCGGCCATGATGGCCTGGCGGCCCACTTCGTTGAAGGCGATCTGCTGGGCGCTGTGCCGCCACGTGGTCGCGATCGGAATCACGCAG
>DASPQQ010000087.1:0-2602 GCA_035624885.1 Bryobacteraceae bacterium
GCCCGATCCGCTGCCCAGCTCGACAATCAGCGCCGGTTCCTTCGCCGCGCGCGCGATCTCGCTCGCGGCTCGTACCAGAAGCCAGTTATCCGCCCGCGTCAGCCCGTATTCCGGAAGCAGCGTGATCACTTCGAACAGCGCCGAGCCGATTTCGTCGTAAAGCCAGGAGGCCGGCAGACTTTTCCGCTTACGCGTCAGACCTTCGGCGACGTCGCGGACGAATTCGGGATTGGGTTCGAACTGCGCGGCGGCGCCGGCCGCTGCGGCGAACATTCGGTCATCCTTCCACGATGCGGAATCCGGCGAATACGTATGGGTAGTCGTGCCGGAACCAGTTGCGGAAACTCGGGCGAGTGAGCATCGCCGCCGTACGCGGTGAGCCGCCTTTCATGACATAGTGCTCGCCATCGAAGAAGTCGGAAGAATAAGGCGGGTAAAACGGATGGGCCTCGAAACCCTGGAACGGCGCGAAGGCATCGCGGGTCCACTCCCAGCCATTGCCGATCAACTGCACGGGCGCGCCTCCATTCGCGGTTTCGTGCCCGGCATCGACCGCAATCGGGTCCCAATGATGATAGCCGAAATTGTCCCGCTGCGGATCGGGCGCGCTCAGTGAACATGCGCGCAGGAATTGCGCTTCGGAAGGCAGCGCAGCACCTCGCCATTTCGCGTATGCGGTTGCCTGATCCCACGTGACCCACACGGCCCGATTGAGCGGCAGCGGCATTTGCGCGAACATCCCGCGCCAGAACCACCGGTCGCCTTCCCGCGCCCAGAAATGCGGCGCCGCGCCGCCTTCGCGGACGAACTCGAGATACTCGCCGTTCGAGTTCTTGAACTTCGACATGCGGAACGCCGCCACGTCAACGTCGTGCGCCAGATGCTCGTTGTCCCATCCGAACGAATCGAGGTTCTTGCCGAGAGTCGCCGTTCCGGCATCGATATCGATCATCGGATTCGCCGGAGCCGGCCGCCAAACGAACGAATCGACACGGTCGGCTGTCTTCTGGTCGTATGGAAGCGCGTGCAGAAGATAGGCCAGCGTCTCAATGTGCATGTAGCGGTGCTCGATGACCATCTGCTGCCACCAGGGATCGAGATCGTCCCAGTGCACATCGACCCATTCGCGCGTCTTCATTCCGTATCGCTCGACCTCGCTTCGCGAAGGCCAGTCGCCGGGCGAATCCGTGTTCGCCTTTCCGGGCTCGGGATCGATACCGCGTTCAAAGAGGCGGTCGAATTCCGGATGAAATCGCGACTCGCTCATGCCGCGGACAGCGAGCACGTTCCAGTCGAAGGCCTCAAGATGGCCCAGATAGAAAATCAGCCGGTTGCGTTCCGGGATCGGCCGCGCGTAGAACGCTTCGGGCGAGAGCATGCGGAACAACCGGTCCGATATCTCGCGTGCAGTCGCCAGTTCGGCACGACGGCTCTCCGAGCGCTGGATGATCCCCGCACTTGCCATAGCAGGAACGATCCTAACAGCCCCGGGGGCGTCGTGGGAAGCTGCGGCGGCTCGCAACGCACTTTTCCGGGCCTGGAGAACGTGTAAAATGATCGTCGCCACCTAAAGGAGATGTTTTTCATGACCAGCTGTTCACGCATTGCCGCACTTCTGACCGCATCCGTCGGACTGGCGTTCCAGGCGCTTGCCCAGGCGCCGGCTCCCGCAGCCGGACAGGCCGCGCCGGGCCAGGGCCGGGGCAATGGCCCCACCGGAACCGAGACCGGCTTCCGCACTTTCCAGACGAAATGCATGAATTGTCATGGCAACCCCGCGGTTGAGCGTGCGCCTTCGCCCGCCGTCATCCGGCAGATGTCGCCCGAGCGAATCTACGCGGCGCTGACCACCGGCCCGATGGCCGGCCAGGGAGCGAGTCTGAGCGACACGGACAAGAAGATGCTCGCGCTGTTCATGAGCGGACGCCCACTGGGCAGCGAAGCAGAAGGCGATGCGAAGAATATGGCGGGCCACTGCGACAGCAACCCGGCGCTTCCCGATCCGGCCTCCCAACCTGAATGGAACGGCTGGGGCGTGGACGCTTACAATACGCGCTTCCAGACGGCCAGGGGCGCCGGCCTGACCGCCGCGCAGGTGCCCAATCTCAAACTGAAATGGGCCTTCGGTTTCCCGACCGGACTGTCCGCGTTCGGCCAGCCGACCATCGCCGCGGGCCGCGTGTTCGTCGGCAGCGACATCGGCTACGTCTATTCTCTGAACGCGAAGACCGGCTGCGTCTACTGGTCGTTCAAGACCAGCGGATCGGTGCGCAACGCCATCAGCATCGGACCGGTGAAAGGGCACGCCGGAGCGAAGTATTCGATTTACTTCGGCGATTCGCACTCGAACGTATACGCCGTTAACGCGCAGAACGGCGCGCTGCTCTGGATGACGCCCGCCGACGATCACTTCACCGCGCGCATCACCGGTGCTCCGGCCCTCTATGAAGGCCGCGTCTACGCGCCGGTCTCGTCGTCGGAAGAGCTTTCCGGCTCCAACCTCGATTACTCCTGCTGCACCTTCCGCGGCAGCGTGGTGGCGATGGATGCGAATACGGGGAAGATCATCTGGAAGACTTACACGATTCCGGAGACACCCAAA
>DASPQQ010000088.1:0-4989 GCA_035624885.1 Bryobacteraceae bacterium
ACAGACTCTTCAGCCGCGTCCAGGCCGTGCCAACCGGCCAGAGGGACACGCGCCGTTCGGCGCGTCTTTACCGTCTACCAAATCTCCGCGGTGCCATCCGCGGCGCCGAGCCACCACCCCCAAACCGCTTCCCCGAAGGCGCACCGCCGAATCGTTTCCCAACCGAAGGAGAACCACCCTCATGCTCCCCGAACTCGCGCGCAAAGCCGCCAGCCGAGGGTCCAGGCCGAGCCGCGGTCTGCGGCCCCGAAGAATACTTCGACCCGCCGAAACCACCCGACTGCACATACCGGCTCCCCGCGTACCGCTGCTCGGTGAAAGTCCCATGCGAGCCATACTTCGGCGGCGCTGCCGGCGTCGGAGCCCCGTAATACGAGCGCCCCAGGTTTCGCGCCGTGTAATACCCGTTGAACTCGTTGATGTAAACCGGCGCATAACGCGGACCCCAGAACAGCTCGCGCATGATCAGGTATTCCGGCAGCCACGTCCAGACCCCGTGATCCCAATACCCGTACTGATTGCGCCCCTGCTCGGGCGTCGCCATGTACGCGAAGCCCGGAGGCTGCGCCACCGTCGTCGCCTCGGAATCGTACAGCCCCGCATCCTTATGGCTGATCGCCATCCCGAGATCGTTCTCGACCGCGCGATACTGGCTCGCCGGCACATCCTCCCACTCGACGTCCGACGAGACATCCGTCTTCTTCGCCGCCACGTCGGTGAAGTGCGTCTTTACCGTCTTGATCTTTTCGCGATAGACCGTGTCGAACCCTTCGCGGTTCTGATCCAGGTCTTCGAGAATCTTGTCCCACGAATAATAAAGCTGCCCGGTCAACCCCGTCAGCTGATCCGCGCCTTTCGTGAGCCCGTCAGCCTCTTTCGCCAGAGCATCATCCGTCTGCAGCAAAGTGGCGATCGCGCCGCTATCCAGCGATCCCGCCGCGGCAGCCTTGCGCGCCGCCTCCGCCGCGCTCCACTGCGAATCGGCATCCGCAGCCGAAGCCTTCAACGCCGCAAGGCGCGCATCCAGATCGCTCTTCTTCCCCGGCCAGTCCTTCCCGGCCCTGTCGACTGCAGCCGTAACCTTGCTCAGATCCGCCTGATGGATCGCGTCATACTCGCCCTGCATTCTGGCGATGTACTTCGGCGCATTGTTCCTGATGTCGGCCCATTTGTTCGCCTCGGCCTCGAGCGCATCGGCGTCCCGCAGCGCCCCGAGCCGCAGTTCGCGCTCTTCCGCCAGCAACTGCTGCGCATGCCGCCGGGCATCGTTATTGCCCGGCCCGTTCGCCGCCTTATCGAGCTGAACGCCATCCGCCTTCGCGCGATCCAGTTCCTGCTGCGCCGCCTGAAGCCGCGAACTCCAGTCCGGCAATCCCGGATTCTGCATCGCCGCCGTGCGCTTCAGTTGCCGTTCGGCCTGCAGCAGCCGGTCGTGCTCCGCCGCGATCTCATCCCGCAGCGTGCGCGGCAGACTCCCGCACGAAACCAGAACCGAAGCGATCGCGGCCGCCAGAATCAAGCGCCAGCGCATAGACTAATTTCCTCTGAAAACAGTTACGTCGCCCGGCTCCACTTTGATCCAGATATTCGCCACGAACGGCTCGCCCTGGAACTTCCGGATGGCGAGGAACCGCTTCCCATCCTGCTCGGCGAACTGCCAGGCATAGAACCCGCGTCCGGTGCCGTGCCCCGCGCTGAAAACGCCCATCTCGCGGCTGAACCGGTAAAGCCAGAACTTGCCTTCGAAATCGATGAAATCCGACGGATTCTGCCGGCTGTCGATCTCCGCCATATCGGCTTCCGAAAGGCCCATCTCGTCGAGCGTAATCGTGCTCCCGTCGAAATTGCCCATCACCAGCACGCTCTCTTCATTATGAATTTCGAGGTACACCCGCCGGTTGCGCCAGCTCCCGCTCAGCACCCTCCACGTCCGGCTGCCGGCTTCATAAACATCCAGCCGGTCCACCGTGAAATCGACGTCGCTGAAATCCTCGCCCGCGCCCTGCACGGAAAGCACATCGCCCACCCGCGCATCGGTGACCTTGAGGTTCGCCAGATCCGGCTGCGCCGCCGGTTTCCTATCGAAGAACATGCAGGAGCTTCATGTGGACGCGACTTTAGTCGCGTTTCAATTTCCACCCGCCGGCAGCGACTTCTGCACTTCCACCTTCGCCGCCCGCTCGCGCTTCAGTGCGGCCAGATCGTCATCCCCCGTATGCCCCGAAAGCTTCGCGAACTCAGCCTCGAGCGCATCATCCTTGCCGGCACTCGCCAGCTGCGTGAACGCCTGCGCCGTAGCTTCTTCCTTCTTCACCGACTGTTCGAAGCTCGCCAGCTGCGCAAACGCATTGTCGGCCTTCCCCACTCCGGCCAGTGCTTCGGAAACCTTGCGCTGCGCCATCGCCGCGTTCTTGCGCGCCACCAGCGTGGTCGCCGTCCGCTCACCCTCTTCGATCTTCCGTTTCAGCTCCGCGACCCGATTCTTCAGCGCCTCGCTCGCCTGCCTCGCCTGCTCGACCGCCGTCTGGAGCGAAGCCACCTGCTTGTCGCTCTCGGCCTTCTTCGCCAGAGCCTTCTTCGCCAGATCCTCGTTCCCCGCGTCGAGCGCCTGATTCGCCCGCGCCTTCCATTCATTCGACTGCGCCACGTACTTCTGATACTCGGCATCGAGCTCGTTGTAGTTGCTCATCGCCATCGCGGACGAGCGCACCACATTGTTCAGCTGCGTCTTCATATCGGCCACGGTCTGCCGGACGGTCGCTTCGAACGTCGCATCCTCGATGGCCGCCATCCCCTGGCTGGCCTGCCCGCGCGCCACGCGTCCGGCGCGATTGAAAATGTCCGAAAAGAATCCCATGTCTTTTTCCCTCTGTTCCCTCTACGCCAGGTCCGCCCCGATCAGATCGCGCGCATGCACCACATCCGCCAGCAGGAAACTCACGCACGAGAGGATATCGTCCTCGTCGTCCGGTCCCATCTCCTGCAGTTTGCAGAAGTTGTTCAGCGTGATCGCCACGTCGCTCGCGTTCACTTTATAAAGCTGGAAGTGCGAGGTCGCAATTCCGTTCCCCGCGTCCAGCATCTTCCGCATCAGCGCCGGCGTAATCTTCGCTTCGGGCACGGTCGCGCATGTCAGGGAGAGGAAAAGGATGTCGTTCTCGAGCACCGCCTGCAGCGTGATGCCGCTCGCCACTTCCTGTATCCGCAGAATGCCCGGGCCCGTTTCGCTGACCGAATACCGCTTCGCCGCCAGCAGCGCGTGAATCTGTTCGAGAGTACCTTGAGCTGTTGTTGGTGCCATTGGTGCCTTCCCTTGAGCCAATACGCAGAGGACGCGAACAAAGTTCGCCAGCCACCTGTCAGTATAGCGACGAGGGATCGGGCCTCTGGCCGATATTTTCCCGCGTGCCGCAAGCCCGGCGCAAACTGCTGGTCGCCGGGCGCAGTGGCTCTCATAAGTGCCGGTTGCGGTCCATCACCCCTTCTATCGGCTGCGGCCGCCGAAATCCTCAGGCAGGGCCCTCTGCAGAAAATCGCCGGTTCCGCCGATAAGACATCAGACCGGCGGTCAATGCTTTCCGGATATGCCATGTTCTTCGCCGTCCTCGACGGCGCTCTGGCCGCGGCGCTCGCCCGGCTGCTCGTTCAGTTGCGCCGCGCGCGCCGCGATCTCGCGGACCGCGAGTGCGCCCTCGCGGCCCTGCGCGATTCGGAAACCCGTTTTCGCACGGTCTTCCTTCACGCCTCGATCGGCATGGCTGTCACCACTCCCACCGGCCGTCTGATTGAAGTCAACACCGCCGTCTGCCAGATCCTCGGCTACGACGAGAAGGAGATGCTCGGACTGGATGTCCTCGCCCTCACCCACCCGGACGACCGCACCATGACGCTCGACTGGCGGAAGCGAGCCCAGGAAGGCAGCTCCGATCACATCCGGTACGAGAAGCGCGGCATCCGCAAGGACGGATCCTGCGTCTGGGTCAAAATCAGCATCGGCGTGGTGCGCAATCCACAGGGCGAAGCCACGCATTTCGTCGCGCTCATCGAAGACGTCTCCCGTGAGAAGCAGGCCGAAGATCTCGCGCGGCGCGGCGAAGAACGCTGGCATCTCGCTCTCGAAGCCACCAACGACGGCATCTGGGACTGGGACGCCATTCACAACACCGTTTACTTCTCGGCGCGCTGGAAGGAGATTCTGGGCTTCGCCGACTGGGAGTTGCCCAACAGCATCGAAATCTGGGAGGGCCTCCTGCACCCCCAGGATTTCGGCCGCGCCAAAGCGGCCCTCGATGCCCACCTGGCGGGCAAAACCCCGAGCTACACGGCCGAGTACCGCATCCGCGCCAAAGACGGCACCTATAAATGGGTGCTCGCCCGCGGCAAAGCCACCTTCGACCCGCAGGGCAATCCGCTGCGCATGATCGGCGCCCACAGCGATATCACCGAACGCAAGCAGGCCGAAGAACAGCTCCTCTATCAGGCACGCTTCGATTCGCTCACCGGCCTGATGAACCGCGGCTGCTTCCTCTCCTGGCTCGACAAGAAGATCGCAACGGCTCAGGCCAAACGACAGGAACTCAGCCTCTGCATCTGCGACGTTGACCGCTTCAAATCGATCAACGACCGCTACGGCCACCGCGCCGGCGACGACGTGCTGGTGAACCTCGCGCGCATCCTCCAGGAAACCGTGCGCAGCTCCGATATCTCCGGCCGTCTCGGCGGCGACGAGTTCTGCGTGCTGCTGAGCGGCAGTAATGCGGCGCAGGCCGCCGAATGTCTGGAGCGCGTCCGCCTCCGCTTCCAGACCATCGCCTTCGGCTCCGACGGCAAGGGCGTCTTCAGCGTCACCGCCAGCTTCGGCATTGCCAGCCTCCGGCCGGGCATGAACTCGGCCGCGCTCATCGAGGCGGCCGACCGCGCCCTTTACGCCGCCAAGCAGAAAGGCCGCAACGTGGTAGCCGCGCAACCGGAACCGTTCGCCGATGCCCC
>DASPQQ010000089.1:0-2938 GCA_035624885.1 Bryobacteraceae bacterium
TCGAAGCCATGCCGCGGCTGCGCCGGATCATCGAATCGTCAGAAAACGTGATCGTCGAATCGAACAGCCTGCTGCGGTTTCTCAAGCCGGACTTTTACGCCATGGTGGTGGATGGCGCGGTCGCCGATTTCAAACCCACCAGCCTGCGCGCGCTCGACCGCGCCGACGCTCTGGTTCTCACATCCACCGCGCCACTGCGCTGGCCGGAAGTACCGCAGTCTCTGCTGCGCGCGAAACCGCGTTTCTTCGCTCCCGCACCCCGATACGAAAGCGAGGAACTCATCCAAGCAATTCGACGAGTTCCGGTTCTCCGATCACCGGGATGTTGAGAGTCCGCGCTTTGTCGAGCTTCGACCCCGCTTCCTCACCCGCGACCACGTAATTCGTCTTCGCGCTCACCGAGCCCGTCACCTTCCCGCCGGCCGCTTCAATCTTCTCTTTCGCTTCCTCGCGCGTCATCGAGGGCAGCGTACCGGTCAGGACGAACGTGAGGCCTTTGAGCTTGCCTTCTTTCTTCCGCGTGACGGCGTGTTCAAACTGCAGGCCGGCTTTTTTGAGCCGCTCCACCAGCCGATGATTGTGCGGCTCGCGGAAGAAGTCCATGATGCTTTCGGCCACTCTCGGCCCCACTTCCTCGGCGCCCTGCAACTCCTCCGCATCCGCCGTGGCGATCTTTTCAAGGCTGCCGAAATGTTCGGCCAGCAGCTCCGCCGTGCGTTCACCCACGAACCGGATGCCGAGCGCGCTGATGACGCGCGGCAGCGGCAGCTTCTTCGAATTCTCAATGTTGCGGATGATGTTCGCTGCCGACTTCTTGCCCATCCGCTCGAGCGCCGCCAGCTGATCCTCGGTCAGATCGTAAAGATCGGCCACGTTCTTCACGAGGCCGCTATCCACCAGATGATCGATCAGGACGTCGCCGAGGCCATCGATATTCATCACCTTGCGCGAGGCGAAATGGCCGATCGATTCCTTGAGCCGCGCCGGGCAGTTGATGTTGATGCAGCGGCTGGCCGCTTCGCCCTCCTCGCGCACAATGCGCCCGCCGCAGACGGGACAGTGCGCGGGCATATGAAACGCGCGCCTGCCATGCGGCCGCTTCGTGACCCGCACCACTTTCGGAATCACGTCGCCGCTGCGCTCGACAATCACGGAATCGCCGATTTCGAGCTCGAGACGCGCAATCTCGTCTTCGTTGTGCAGGGTGGCGCGCGAAACCGTCACGCCGCCCACTTCGCGCGGCGCCAGATGGGCCACCGGAGTCAGCGCGCCGGTGCGGCCCACCTGCACCTGAATGTCGAGGACTTCGGTCTCGGCCTGCCGCGCCGCGTACTTGTAAGCAATGGCCCAGCGCGGAGCCTTCGCCGTATATCCCAGCCGCTCCTGCTGCGCCACGCTGTCGACTTTGAAAACGACGCCATCGATCTCATACGGCAACTGCTCGCGCTGCGCCTCCCACTCGTTGCAGAAAGCCAGCGCTTCGTCCAGGTCGCGGCAGATGCGCCGGCGTTGATTCACCTTGAACCCGTGCTGATGGAGCCATTCGAGCGCCTGCCACTGGCTCGGGAACACGGGCCGGCCGTTCACGTCGAGCACGAAATACGGGTAATAGTCGAGGCGCCGCGAGGCCGTAATCGATGGTTCGAGCACGCGCAGCGCTCCCGCCGCCGCATTGCGCGGATTGGCAAACCGGGAGAGCCCCGCTTCCTCGCGCTCGAGGTTGACCCGCTCAAACGACTTCCGGTTCATCACCACTTCGCCGCGCACTTCGAACACGCCCTCGCGCTCGACCATCAGGGGCAGCGAGCGGATGGTCCGGGCGTTCTCGGTCACGTCCTCGCCAACGGTTCCATCCCCGCGCGTGATCGCCAGCTCGAAGATCCCGCCGCGATAGCGCGCCGCCATCGAAAGGCCATCCATCTTCAGCTCGGCGACGTAGACGAACTTTTCTTCGCCCAGCAACTCCCGAACCCGCGCGTCGAAGGCCCGCAGTTCCCCTTCATCGAGAGCGTTATCCAGACTCAGCATGGCTGAGCTGTGGTTCACCTTGACGAACCCTTCGCGGGGCTTGCCACCCACGCGCTGCGTGGGGGAATCCGGCGTCACCAGCTCCGGGTGTTTCGCTTCGAGCTCGGTGAGCCGGCGCACCAGCGCGTCATACTCGGCGTCGGTGATTTCCGGCTTGTCGAGAACGTAATAGAGATATTCGTGGTGGCGAATCTTCTCGCGCAGCGCTTCCACTTCCCTGCGCGCGGAATCGTGATGGGGCGAGTGTGCGGCGGACATTTCGCTATAATCGTCTGCGGTCATGGCTCTGCAAGGCACGGGCCTCCACTCCGGCCCACTGAAGACTGGCAAAGCTTATTTCTGAACTATTTCATCGTATCGGAATCGTTTATAACCCGTTCGCCGGAGGGCTGAAGGGGGCCGCACGAGCACGTCTGGACGCGGCTGTCGACACCTTCTCGGCCGGCGGTTCCATCGTCAGTCTCTTCGCCACGCCGGGCCCCAACAAAGCCGGCGAGCTGGCGCGGGCCGCGGCCGAAGACGGTTGCACGGTGGTGCTTGCGGCGGGTGGAGACGGCACCATCAACGAAGCGCTCAATGGCCTCGTGGGCCTCGATATTCCTTTCGGCGCGCTGCCTTCGGGCACGGCCAACGTACTGGCCAACGAAATCGGACTGGCCGGGCGCCCCGACCACGCGGCGAAACAACTGCTCGAATCCGTGCCCACCCGCATCCCGCTCGGACGGCTCGAATGCTGCGGCCGGCCGCCGCGTTACTTCGCTCTCATGGCCGGCATCGGGCTCGACGCGCGGATCGTCTACCACCTCGATCTCAATCTCAAACAGCGCTTCGGGAAGCTCGCCTACTGGCACGGCGGCCTGCTGCACCTGCGCGGCAAGCTCCCGCACTTCACCACGGTGGTGAACGGCGA
>DASPQQ010000090.1:0-15413 GCA_035624885.1 Bryobacteraceae bacterium
TCACCGAGCACAGCCAGTGGCCGAGGCTGTCTGTCCCTCCAGCCGCCGCCCTCGATCGAAGAAATCACTAACGCCCAACCAGCCTCAACAGCCACCACGCGGCCAGCGCCGCGCCGATATTTTCATGCCCCCGCGTGACGATGAAGGCGTCATCCCGCTGAACTGTCCCGTTTTTCCGGGTCACTGATTATCGGGGTTTATATTGAAACAGAACCCCATGAGCCAAAATACTTTCGGGACCGCTGCCACCCTCCATGCGGGAGGTGCGGCGTACCGCATTTACCGTCTCGCCGAACTCGCGAAAACCGGCGTCGCCGACATCTCGAAGCTCCCCTTTTCGCACCGCATCCTGCTGGAAAATCTGCTCCGCAACGAAGACGGCCGGAAGGTAACTGCCGCCGACATCAAAGCCGTTGCCACCGGAACGGCCGGTGACGACAAGGAAATCTCCTTCATGCCGGCGCGCGTTCTGCTGCAGGATTTCACCGGCGTGCCCTGCGTGGTCGATATCGCGGCCATGCGCGATGCTCTCGCCGCCATGGGCAAAGACTCCTCGAAGGCCAATCCGCTGATGCCGGCGGACCTGGTCATCGACCACTCCGTCCAGGTAGACGAATACGGCACAAAAACGGCTTTCGATGTCAATGCGGCTCTCGAGTTCCAGCGCAACCGCGAGCGCTACATGCTGCTGCGCTGGGGCCAGACGGCGTTCTCGAATTTCCGCGTGGTGCCGCCTGATACCGGCATCGTCCATCAGGTGAATCTCGAATACCTCGCGAGCGTGGTTTTCACGGCAAAGGCCGCTGACGGCGTCGTGAACGCGTATCCCGATACGCTCGTCGGCACCGATTCCCACACCACGATGATCAACGGGCTCGGCGTGGTCGGCTGGGGCGTGGGCGGAATCGAGGCGGAAGCCTGCATGCTCGGCCAGCCCATCTCGATGCTCCTGCCGCCGGTGGTTGGCTTCAAGCTCTTCGGCAAGCTGCCCGAAGGCTGCACCGCGACGGACCTCGTTCTCACCGTCACCCAGATGCTGCGCAAGAAGGGCGTGGTCGGGAAGTTCGTCGAATTTTATGGCGCCGGTCTCAGCGCGCTCAGCGTGGCCGACCGCGCCACCATCGCCAACATGGCGCCCGAATACGGCGCGACCATCGGCTTCTTCCCGGTCGACGCCGGCACGCTGGCCTATCTGCGGATGTCGAACCGCAGCGAGTCTCTCATCAGCCTCGTCGAAGCCTACTCGAAGGAACAGATGCTGTTCCGTACCGACGACACGCCGGACCCCATCTTCTCCGACAAACTCGAACTCGATCTCGCTTCCGTTGTCCCGTCGATGGCGGGTCCGAAGCGTCCCCAGGACCGGCTTGTGCTCCCGCAGGTGAAGCAGAATTTCCGCGATTCTTTCAAGGACGCTTCCGCCGCGAAGGCGACGGTGGAAGTGAACGGCGAAAAGGGTGAGATCGAGAGCGGCGCAGTCGTGATCGCGGCCATCACGAGCTGCACCAATACTTCGAATCCTTCCGTGATGGTGGGCGCGGGGCTGCTCGCGAAGAAAGCCGTCGAGAAGGGGCTGAAGGCGAAGCCGTGGGTGAAGACCAGTCTCGCACCGGGCTCGAAAGTCGTGACCGATTATCTCGATAAAGCCGGCCTCACGCCCTATCTCGATGCGCTGCACTTCAATCTCGTCGGCTATGGCTGCACCACCTGCATCGGCAACAGCGGCAACCTTCCCGATTCGGTTTCGGCCGCGGTGAAGAAGGACGATCTCGTGGTCGCCGCCGTGCTCAGCGGCAACCGCAACTTCGAAGGCCGCGTGAACCCGCAGGTGAAAGCCAACTATCTGGCGTCTCCGCCGCTCGTGGTCGCCTACGCGCTTGCCGGACGCATCGATTTCGACATGACCACGGATTCGCTCGGCATCGGCTCCGACGGCAAGCCGGTTTATCTGCGCGACATCTGGCCCAGCCCGCGGGAAATCGAGTCGACGATCCAGGCGACCATCGATGCCGAGATGTTCCGCAGTGAATACGCGAAAGCCTTCGATGGCGATGCCAACTGGCAGAAGCTGCCCGTGCCCGCCGGCAACACGTTCGCCTGGGACGCAAGCTCCACCTACATCCGCAAGCCGCCATACTTCGACAACATGGTGGATCCCTCGAAGCCGATCGCCGATTTCACCGGCGTGCGCGCGCTCGCGGTGCTGGGCGATTCGATCACCACGGACCACATCTCGCCCGCCGGCAATATCGCGGTCGCGAGCCCCGCCGGCCAGTATCTGATCGCGCAGGGCGTGAAGCCGGCCGATTTCAACTCCTACGGCGCGCGCCGCGGCAACCACGAAGTGATGGTGCGCGGCACGCTCGCCAATGTCCGGCTGCGCAACCAGCTCGTTCCCGGCGTGGAAGGTCCGCGCACCGTGCATCTGCCCGATGGCGAGGAGATGTTTATCTACGACGCCTCGGTGAAGTATCAGGCCGAAGGCACGCCGCTCGTGATTCTCGCCGGCAAGGAATACGGTTCCGGTTCTTCGCGCGACTGGGCGGCGAAGGGCGTGATGCTGCTCGGCGTCAAGGTCGTGATCGCGGAAAGCTTCGAGCGCATTCACCGCACCAATCTGGTCGGGATGGGTGTTCTGCCGCTGCAGTTCGCGCCCGGTGAGAGCGTGGCTTCGCTCGGGCTCACCGGCAAAGAGTTGTTTGAGATCACTGGCGTGAAGCGGGGCGTCGAAGCCGGCGCCCGCGTCAAAGTCAAAGCGACGGCGCCTGATGGGTCGGTGAAGCAGTTTGAAACCGTGCCGCGCGTGGATACGCCGCAGGAAGCCGAATACTTCCGCAACGGCGGCATCCTGCCGTATGTACTCCGGCAGCTCGCACAGTAGGACGGCCTGGCGCGTCGCCACGCGGCGCGCCGCGCACCAGGTCCTCGACGCGCCGCCAGTCTTCGCCGATCCTCTGGCGCTGCAGATTGTCGGCGGCGATACGGGCCGCGAAACTTCTCCCGATCTTCGGCTCTTTCTCGCGGTGCGCAGCCGCTATGCCGAAGACGAACTGGCAAAGGCCGTCGCGCGAGGCGTGACGCAGTACGTGCTGCTCGGCGCCGGCCTCGATACCTTCGCGTACCGCAATCCGTATCCGAACCTGAGGGTTTTCGAGGTCGATCATCCCGCGACGCAGGCGTGGAAACGCGAGCGGCTTGCCGAGACCGGAATCGCGATCCCCGATTCGCTTCAGTTCGCGCCGGTCGATTTCGAGCGCGAAACGCTGGCCAGCGCCGGCCTCCAGACCGATCAGGTCACCTTCTTCTCCTGGCTGGGGGTCGTGCCTTATCTCACGCGCGACGCATTCGAAACCACGATGCGCTTCATCGCGGCCATGCCGCGCGGCAGCGCCGTGGTCTTCGATTACGCGATTCCGCGCTCTTTGATGAGCCCCCTGCAGCAGGCGGCGCTGGATCACCTCGCAGCGCGCGTCGCCGCGGCCGGCGAGCCGTTCCAGCTATTCCTCCATCCGGCGGAGCTGGCGGGATACCTCGAAGGACTTGGATTCAATGACCGCGAAGATCTCGATCAGGCCGCCATCAATTCCCGCTACGGTGTGAAGATCCGCGGCGCGGCTCACCTGATGAGATCGGGTTCGAGATAAAGCCTGACGCGATTGCTCTCTTCGCCGTTCATCACGAGCCGCAGTTCGCTCGCCCCGCGATTGACGATGGCGGGGATCTCCAGCTCAACCGTGTAATAGCCGACATAGCCCGGCGCGAGTGTCGCCCGATTGACCCTGACCGGCGTGCCGTCGAGGAAAGCGGAAACGGGAGCGGTCACCGCCGGCGGGTTTTCAAGCGGCGCCGGAACGCCCGTCGGCCATTCCGGGCTCACCTGGCCGAGTCCTGTGACGAGGAGCTGGATGGTGGAGCCGGCATGCACCGCCAGATTCGAATCGAGCACCAGACCGCTCGAGGCATCGAGAATCAGCGGCGCGCCCTCGGAATCGACGAAGATCGACGGCGCGGCGCGCTTGATCACGATCGGCGCGGACCACTGTCCGGAAGCCGTCTGCAGGGTGAGCGACAATCTCCCGGCCGAGGCTTCGAAAGGCA
Organism: Bryobacteraceae bacterium; assembly: GCA_035624885.1. Lineage (GTDB taxonomy): Bacteria > Acidobacteriota > Terriglobia > Bryobacterales > Bryobacteraceae > BOG-234. The sequence continues at coordinate 4,099 of DASPQQ010000090.1, forward strand.
CCTGCAACTGGGAACTCTGATCGGACGCGGCAACCACCGGATAGCCTTCGTCGACTTTATCGACTCTGGCGCCGAGCACGCTGATGAGCGATCCGGGCGCGGCGGCGCGATCGCTGAGGTCGGCGCCGTTGACGATCCTCACGTTGCGGGTGTGGTGCGGCGCCGGTGTCTCGAAGACGCCGTAACCGTCGAGCGCAACCGTGAGAGAGTTATCGACATTCAGCCGCACGTCCCAGGCCGGAGCCGCGGGCAGATCGGCCGAAATGGATTTCCAGTTCGGATTGACCGGGCCGGCGTCGGTCAGCGAGATGCCGCCGGAGTAGACGCCGCGGTCGGTGGCGAGATAAACCACGCCGGCGGAACGGTCGGCTGTGAGGCCATGGATCTCGGAGGCGGGCATCGAGCCGGTCACGTCATCCCAGAAAAGGCCGCCGTTGATGGTGCGGTAAAGATGCCCCGCCGCGGCGGCGAGCGCAAGATCCGGCTGGTCGCTATCCACCCAGAAACGTTCGACGGGCGAAGCGGTCTTCGGACTCGAGTGGTAAGCAGGCGGCGCGGGCGCGGAATCGGACGAAGGAGTCCAGACGCCGGCGTTGAGATTGAGAACCGTGCCGTCCTCGAGAACGATAGTGCGGCGGTCAGCGAGGCGGCGCACCGCCAGCGCGGGAAGATCCTCGTTCAGGCTCTGCCATGTCATGCCACCATCGAGCGAACGCCAGACGCCATACCGGTTCGAAGCCGAGATTTCCTGCTGGTTGCCCGGCGAGACGGCCACCGAAGTGAAGCCATCGCCGATCACCGAGCGGTTGTTGAAGCCGGTCAGGTTGATCCAGGTGCGGCCTGCATCGTCTGACGCAAATATGTTGTCGGGCGAAACCAGGTAAGACCGCGCGCCGGAGGCGGTGGTGTGAGCCGGAGCGGCTCCCGAAGAACTCAGCTTCCAGTGCTCGAAGTCGCTCGTCTCGAATACCCGGCCCGAAGCCGTCTGGGCGAGGAGAGACCAGCCGCCCGGTCCGTACCAGACTGACTGGACGGGTCCGGCGGCTGGCCCGCCGAAGCCGCGGTTCACGCGCGTTCCGCCGACACGCTTCCAGTTGGGCGCGGTCTGAGCGGAGGCAGGCGCGAGCCATGCTCCCGCCGCTGCGATCGCGGCCAGTGCCCAGGTTGTGTAACGGCGACACATCGACGTGTCTCAATTCTACCTTAATTCCCGCCGGCTCTCAGCCGGAACCCGTTGATTCAGTGCAGGTTGCACATTAAAATCTCCCTGGCCAATAACTTTCCGTGCACCTTCGGTGCTAATCTGGGTAGGTTTAATGGGATTTTTCCGTCCCAAGTTCCGCGCCCTCGCGACCCTGCCGCTCCTCCTGGCCGGGGCGATGAGCCTGTGCGCCCAGATACCTGACTCCACGCTGGGAGGCGCGGCGAAGCTGCTGAACTTCACCGGCCAGATCTCGGTGATGCGCGACTCGACGGAATGGGCGCTGAACGCGGGCGATCTGGTGCAGCCCGAACAGGTCATTGTCACCGGGCCGGATGGCTACGGTATTTTCCAGGTGGCCGACGGCAGCAGGTTTGAAGTCTTCCCCAAGTCGCATGTCGTATTCCGCGCCAACCGGGGCGACTGGAGAGATCTGCTCGAAGTCTGGCTGGGCAAGATCCGGGCGCAGATCGAGCATCCCGGGGGGTTGCCGAACCCCAACAAAGTCCGGACGCCCACGGCTGTCATCTCCGTGCGCGGCACTATTTTCGAGGTGGAAGTGGAAGACGCCGACGCGACCACGCTGGTAGTGGATGAAGAAGGGTCGGTGGAAGTCCGTCATCTGCTGAAGGTGAGCCAGCCGCGCATTCTGGGGCCGGGCGAATGGGTGCGGATTTACAAAAACGAGCCGCTCGGGCAGAAAATGATCGACAAAGGCGCGTTGCTGCAGCGGGCCATGCGGGCGGCTTCCGATGCGTTCTATCAGGCGGCTTTGAGCGTCGGCCGCGGCGGTTCGGCGATCAAAGTCCCGACCCCGACGGGCGGCGGTTCACCGGCCGACTCGAACAAAGGCCAGCCCACGCCTCCTCCGCCTCCCCCGCCGCCTCCACCACCGCCGGCTCAGTAAGGAGGGCCAAGCCCAATGCGCCGCAGAACCTGGCATCTGTCTTTCGGTACGATGCTCTTCGCCCTGGCTGCCTTCGCGCAGCAGCCCGATGCCGTTACAGACGACGAGATCAAAGCGGCGCTCGCCGGCGTCTCGCAGCATGCCTCGCGCATCGAACCGATGCTGCGCCAGCTCAATCCGGCTGACTGGGTGGCGAAAGGCGCGCCGCAGACGTATGTGAAGCAGTGGAACGCGGCTCTGAGCGCGATCGGCTCGATCCGCATCGATATGACGAACCTCGCGCAGCGGCCGGACCAGATGCCGGAAGAGCTGAAGGCGCTGTTCCGGATCGGCAGCTACCATGAGGGCCTGCGGTCGCTCATGGGGGCTGTGCGGCGGTATCAGAATCCCGCCCTCGCCGATCTCATCGAATCGGTAGCGGCGGAAGATCAGGGCGATATCGACCGCATGCAGCAGTATGTGACGGAACTGGCCGCCGAGAAGGATCGCCAGCTGGATCTGATGAATGAGGAAGCTCAGCGCTGCCGCGGGCTTCTATCGAAACAACCGGTGAAACCGAAATGACACCCACCTCGACTCAGGTTTTTGCCTGCAGCATCTGCGAGCAGCCATCCACGCGGATCTGCAAACGGTGCACGAAAGATACGTGCGCGGATCATCTTTGCGAGAAGTGCGGCTGCTGCAGCGACTGCTGCGCCTGCGAGCTGAAACGCTCGACTGACTGAGGATCTACGTGACGCCCCAGGCGGTCTGAATCTGCTTGCGGACGAACTCGAGATCCTTCGTCAGCGCGCTCAGGCTGTCCTGCTGCTGATACTCGTAGTGAATCGACAGCGGGCCCGCGAAGCGGGACTGCGCGAGGATTCTGAAGAACAGTTCCCAGTCGACCAGCCCTTCGCCGAGCGGGCATGGTTTCCGCACCCACGCTTTGCCGCTTTTTTCGAAATAGTAGTCCTGCACGGCAACGGCTTTGAGGCGCGGCCGCGCGAGCAGCAGGGCCTGCTCCCATGCCGCGGTCTGCGACGGGTCGAAGTAATAGCCGATCAGATTCGGGTCGAGCGTGCTCACGACGGTGTTGGCGTCCCAGACCGCTTCCCCGAAATAGCCGCCGGCGCGATTGGGAATCATGGCCGTCATCTCGTACTGTTTGCCCACAGCGAGGAGATTGATCAGATCGGAGCGGATCTCCGCGGTGCGGCGGGCGAGATCCGGCATATAGCCCCAGGGCCAGAAGCCGGTGCGATAGAGATGAACCTGGGTGTGGCCGGTGATGGCGAGAATCGGGTAAAGCGTGGGGTCGGAGGGCGAGGTGAGCGTCGTGGTGATCATGGGCACTTCGATCGCCGCGCCACGCACGCTTTCAATGGCCCGCACGAGGTCGACGTTGGTGATGCGCGGGTTGACGTGGCCGCCGTCCATCACGGTGAGGTCGACGCCGTCATAGCCGATCTGCGCCGCGATGTTGCCGAGCTCCGCGTAAGGAATCTTCGCGAGGTTCTGGGAGAAGCAGCAGACCATCGGGGTTTTGTGAACCTGCGCCGCTTCGCCCGCCTTCGGCCCGCCCAGTTTCTCCGCGGCGGCCTGGCCGCGGGCTTCGCGGGCGAGAAGGGCGGCGCCGCCGATCGCGGCAAGAGCCCGCCGCCTTGTGACTTCGTCGCTCATATCAGGCCGCCTTCTGGCCGGTGAGGCCCATGGCGCGCAGCGCGGCGAAAATGTCCTTGGTGGCGTGGCTGCGGTTGAGGGTATAGAAGTGAATGCCGGGCGCGCCGCCGGTGAGCAGGTCAATGCACTGCGACGTGGCATGCGCCACGCCGAGCTGCATGACCGCGGCCGGATCGTCGCGCCGGCGATCGAGTTCGGCCGCGAGCTTGAAAGGCAGAGCCGCCGCGCCGAAAACGGTGAAGCGCTCCACCTGCGCGGCGCTGGTGATCGGCATGATGCCGGGGATGATGGGAACCCGGATGCCCGCCGCGCGGGCACGTTCCACGAACTCCCAGTAGTGCCGGTTGTCGAAGAAGAGCTGGGTGATCAGAAAATCGAGCCCGGCATCGACTTTGCGCCTGAGGTTGTTGAGGTCCACGGCCGGATTGCCGCATTCCGGGTGCTTTTCCGGATAAGCCGCGCTCCCGAGACAGAGCCTGTCGCCGTAGCCGGCCCGGATAAATTCCACCAGTTCATTGGCGTAGCGGAAGCCGCCTTCGACCGGCGTGAACGCGGCCTGGCCTTTGGGCGGATCGCCGCGCAGCGCGAGGATGTTGGTCACGCCGGCCTCGGTCAGACGGGCGAGAATCGCGCCGATTTCCTCCCGCGTCGCCCCCACGCAGGTGAGGTGCGCCATGGCTTCAATGCCTGTTTCCCGCTTGATCCGTGAGACGATATCTATAGTCTTCTCGCGCGTCGAGCCGCCGGCGCCCCACGTAACGGAAACAAAGGCGGGTTCGAGCGGACGAAGCTCAGCGATGGTTCTCTCGAGCTGCCCGGCGGCTTCGTCGGAACGGGGCGGAAAGAACTCGAAGGAAATGGACGGAGTCCCCGAGGACAGGAAATCCCGGATGAACATGACTTCGATTGTAACGGGGAAGATGAAGGGCGGTCTCAACGGCTGGCTTCACAGCGTGATCCAGTACCTCTGCGCGCTTGCCCTGCCGTGGCTGATCGCGCGGATCTGTTTCGGCTTCCAGTCGAACCGCGCCACCTGCGCGATGCTGCTGCTGCTGGTGGTGCTGATGGTTTCGACGCTCGGGAACTCTCTGCTGGCGCTGATGACCGCCGTCTCGTCGAGCCTCGCGTTCAGCTGGTTTTTCGTCGAAGTGGTCGGTTCGCTGAGGATTTCCACCGCGGGCGGCATGATCACGTTCCTGACGATGGCGGTGACCGCGCTCACCTGCAGCCAGCTTTCCGCCCGGGCCGAGCGCCGCGCCCAGGAAGCGATCCGGCGAAGAGAGGAAATGGAACGCCTGCAGCAGCTCGGCAGCGTGCTGCTGGCCGCGGTCACGGTCTCGGAAGCCGCTGCGAGGACGGTGCGCAAGCTCGTCAGCCTCTTCGATCTGGATGGCGCCGTGCTGCGCATCGAAGGCGATGCGCAGGTCTATCAGGCGGGCAACCCGACGACGGGCAGCCTCTCGATCATTCCGCTGAATGCCGGAACGCGCGCCGATCTGCTCGAGATCTACGGCTCGCAGCCTTCGGCGGAGGTGCGCAGCGCGCTGGCCAGCATGATCAGCCTGGTGATCGAACGGGCGCGGACTTCGGAAGAAAAGACCAGAATCGAGACCACGCAGCGCGGCGAGGAACTGCGCTCGACCGTGCTCAACGCGCTCGCCCACAGCTTCAAGACGCCGCTGACGTCGATCAAGGCCGCGGCTTCCATGCTGCGGGCATCGCGCGATCTGACATCGCCTCCGGAACGCGAACTGGCTGTGGTGATTGACGAGGAAGCCGACCGGCTGGACCAGCTGATCACGGAATCGCTCGATCTGGAGCGGATCGAGAGCCATCGGGCCAATCCGCGGCGCGAGGAGTGCCGGATCGCCGAAGTGGTGCGCAGCGCGACCGCGCGTCTTTCGCGCTTCCTCGGCAGGCGCGAAGTGGTCATCGACGTGCCAGAGGATTTGCCAACCATAATGGCGGACAAATTCCTGCTGGACCAGATGCTCCTGCAGGTTCTCGACAATGCGGGCAAGTATTCGAAGCCGGGATCGACGATCCGGATATCCGCGGAGAAGTCCAGACGGGACATCGTCATCACCATCCAGAACGAGGGAAGCGAGATCCCGCCGGGCGAGCGGCAACTGATCTTTGATAAATTTTATCGAGGGAGTCAGAATCGGACAACTACTGAGGGGACGGGGCTGGGACTGGCGATCGCAAAGACGATCGCGGAGGCTTACAACGGCAGGCTCTGGCTGGACGCGGAGCCGGAGGGTCCGGCTTTCCGCTTCGCCCTTCCGATTGAAATGGCAGAGGGGGCCATAAAGGAAAGAAATGATTACCAACCGTACGATTTTGCTGATAGACGATGATCCGCAGATCCGGAGAGTGCTGCGGGCCAGTCTGACGGCTCAGCGCGCCAATGTCCTGGACGCGGAAAGCGGGGAAGAGGCGCTCGAGTTGCTGCGCCTGCATACGGTCGACGTGGTGCTGCTCGATCTGAACATGCCCGGCATGGGCGGGCTGAAAGCCTGCCGGGCGATACGCGCCGCCTGGGACGTGCCGATCATCATCCTGTCGGTGCGCAGCTCGGATGCGGACAAGATCGAGGCTCTCGACGCGGGAGCGGACGATTATCTGGCGAAGCCGTTCAGCTTTGACGAACTGATGGCGCGAATTCGCGCAGCTTTGCGCAGAACAGGCTTTGCCACCGACACGGTGCCCAAGCACATTTCGGTGCCCAATCTGGAGATCGATTTCGCGCTGCGTCGCGTGGTGGCCAACGGCCAGGTGGTGCGGCTGACGCCGACGGAGTTCGATATTCTGCGCTATCTGGTTTCGCAGGCGAACAAGCCCGTGCCGCACCGCCGTCTGCTGCAGGCGATCTGGGGCCCGGAGAGCGGGGATCAGATCGAATACCTGCGCGTGTTCATCAACCAGCTGCGCAAGAAGATCGAGCCGCCCGGACCGAAGCCGACGTTCATCGCGACCGAACCGCGCATCGGATACCGCTTCGTTCTCGAGAACAGCCAGCAGGCCAGCGCGTAAACTGGCCGTGTAAACTTAAAAGTTCGGGCCGTGGCGCAGCCTGGCTAGCGCGCTTGCTTGGGGTGCAAGAGGTCCCGGGTTCAAATCCCGGCGGCCCGACCATTTACCCCTCTGTTACACGATGCCGCACGATCTGTGCGACGTCCCTTTGCGCCGCGATTGATCTCATCGAGTCTGGTTCGTTAACCCAATCCTCGCCGGGCCTGAAGTTCCCGTAATCGTTCTCGCCGACAACAAGCCTGCGCTCAATGCCGGGTGGGATGGAAGTTCCCGCGGACCCCGCGTCTGCGCCGGGTGACCGGTTTTTTGTAATAATGACGGAGCGCGTTTCCATGAGAACGCGGCGCTTTTCAATGATGACGAAGTGCGAGGAACGGAGAATGACGAAGAAGATTGCCCCTCTGTTGGTTGGCATGCTTATTGGCATTGGTGGTCTCACGAACGCTCATGCCCAGATTTCCACCAAAGAGCAACAAGCCGAGCAGGATGCGCTGGACGCAAAGACTCCGAAGCTGAACTACACGGAAGAAGTGCTTCAGCTTCTCGTTCCCGGCATGACCATGGGCGAAACGGTCGGCGTGGACATCAATTCGCAGCAGCATATTTTTGTATACTCGCGCACGAATCCGCAGGGTATCGCCCGCGGCGGCACGGCGGCGATGCTCTGGGAATTCGATCAGAACGGCAAGTTCGTCAAGGAGTGGGGGCCGCACAATTACGCCGCGTCCTTTGCTCACTCCGTGCGAGTTGACAAGAACGACAACGTCTGGCAGGTAGACGAAGGCTCGGGCATGATCGTCAAGTACAGTCCCCAGGGGGTTCCGCTCGAGCAGTTTGGCCGCACGCCGGAAGCCATCGATTATCTGGAAGAGTCGCTCGAAAAGCAGGGCCGCGGCTTTGAAGGCGGCGCCCGCCGGGAAGAAAACCCGCTGCCCATGGTGAAAAGGCTTCATCCGGACGGCGGAGTGGGCACTTTCAATCGTCCCACCGATGTGGCCTGGGATTCCGCGGGAAACGTCTTCGTCACCGACGGCTACGGCAATTCCCGCGTGGTGAAGATCGCGCCGGGCGGCCACTGGCTGAAATGGGTGGGTACATGGGGCACGGGCCCCAATCAGTTCAACATCGTCCACAGCGTCGCGGTCGACAGTCACGACAATGTCTACGCCGCCGACCGCAACAATCACCGCATCCAGGTGTATGACGACAATCTGAACTTCAAGAAATCCATCACCGGCATGGGCGCGCCTTGGGGCGTGTGCATCCCGAAAGCCGACGCGAGCGGCAAGCAGTATATCTTCAGCTCCGACGGTACGTCCGGCCGCCTGTACAAGATCGACCTCGACAGCGGCAAGGTGGTCGGTTGGGCACAGACCAGTCTCGGCCGCGGAGAGGACGATGCCGGCCGGCTGATCCACGAGATCGGCTGCAAGGATCCCAACGTGGTGTATCTGGGGTCCGCGATTCTATGGAACGTCACCAGGGTGACGATCAAGTAACAGCCGGAATTTTACTGGCGCCGTATTGGAAATACGGCTCTCGCGGGAGTGGGCGCAGGAGCGGCGCCTCCTGCCACTGCCTGCGGTTTCGCCCCACTCGACGGAGCCGGCGCGACAGAGAAGCCATCCTGCCCGTCTTTCCACTTGTGGAAATTCTGCAGAGCGCCTGAGAGCTGCAGATTGTAATCCGTCGACTTCGCACCCGTGTCGAAGGGCTGGTTGCCGGGCAGGTTCTGGAACCAGCGCATCCACTGCGTCCCGCCTTTGGTAATCGGGGTTGGCGTCGACATGAATGTGGGGTTCATGGGCGAATATTGCGGATATTCCGCGGTCATGTGGCAACTCAGACACGCCGCGTTGACGTTATCGGCGGGTCCATCCAGGCGGCCGTTCCAGCCCAGATGAGTGGGCGGCAGTTCCGCAACGCCGTTTTGCTGCGCCGTGTTGATGATCGTTTCCTTGAGATCCTTGTTGATTCTGGTTTCGACAGGCTGCGGGTTGGTGTAGCTGTCTCCCGTCACCGCGGGATCGTTCCCCCACATGAGCCCCACGGGCACCAGGTTCCTCCAGTGATCCTGCTGGCCCATTTTGCCGTTGTAGATCAGAGTGCCCATGATCCATTTCGTCGCGCCCGCACGGCTGTCCTTGACGGCGATGTCCAGCTGGATGAGATACACCGGCTGGGTCTGGCGCTGATAGCCGGAATATCCCTTTGTGATAAACGCATTCCACTCGAGTGGCGGGTTCAGATAAGGAACCTGATTGAGCGGTATATCGACAAAGAGGGGTTTGCAGGTGACCGAGCCTTCGGGGAATCCACCCATGCGGTTGAATTCATCGAGGCTGGGATTCATCGCATCCCTGAAAACGGTGCCGATCGCGTAACCGGCGAATTCATTGTAAAAAGCGATGGCGTAATTCTGCCCCTCGGCGAAAGTCTGCGTCTGGGCCAACGCGCGTACCGGCACCGGCGCTTCCTTGGTGAGACCGTGCAGGCCCTCGCGGCCACTCAATCCCCAGTGCTGCCACGGCATGTGATACCACGGGCGAACCTTGTTATTCTGCACAATCCAGTTCGGAGTGTTGCCCTCAAAGCAGTAATCCCGCGCCTGCATGAGATATTCGTGCGGCTGAGTGCGGAAATCAGTCTTCATGAAGGCAGGTTTGCGGCTGGCGGGAGGAAGCGTGGTGGGGTAGTTCTGGCTCAACCGGAAGAGCTGACTGTCCGGCGTCGGGACAGGTGCGTTGTCGACGCCGAAATCCGGGAAGCGGTTCGCGGGAGCAGCACTCTGCGCATCGAGCCAGGCCTGCCATCCCGCGACAGCCAGGAGCGCGGCGGATGCAATCGAAAATATCCTGCGCATGGCGTCAGCTTTGCGGTTGCAGCAGAGGCGCGAGCAGAGTGCCTGAGTCGAGGAACGTCTCGCTGGCGGGGCTGGTGCGCCGGCAGAAACCGGCCTGATCGTTGGAAAGGCATTCGCCCGAGTCGCTGTAAGTCAGCAGATTGTTGCCAGCGGCTTCGACGGCCCACATCTCACCGTAACCAGAGCCCTGATGCGTGCCCGTCATCTGCCAGCGGATCGCGACCGAGTTACCTTCCGCGATGGAACTGGTGAACTCCACCTTGAGATCGGGATAAGTGGCGCGAAGCTGATTCACCCAGCCGATAAACTGACTGTTGTCCTGCGGCTGGCCGTTGAACCTGTAACTGGATCCGAGAATCTGAACCGCGGTCATGTTGCCTTTGTTGAAGACTTCATCAAAAAACATCCAGGTCGCCATTTTGTTGCGTTCCTGAATGGTTTGCTGGGATGCGGTGGCGGCACTCATTTGGAGCTCCTTTCTCAAGCAGGGCCCGGTACTCCGTGCTTTTCGGCCAGAAGTGCGCTCATAATAGCACTAATTCAGCTTTACAAAAGAACATTTTTTTGTTTTCCAACTTCAGGTTAGAATCTGGCCAATGGATTCGGATCGCTTGAGCGGCGCCGCGGAAACGGGCGCGACCGGCGGCCAGACTCCGGCGGACCGGACACACCGGGCGCCGCTCGAGCCGGGCACGCTCCTCGGCCCTTACCGCATCGACGGCCGGCTCGGTGCGGGCGGGATGGCAGAAGTCTTCGAGGCAACGGACACGCGCCTCAGGCGCAAGGTCGCCATCAAGATCACGGCCCAGAGATTCAGCGATCGCTTTCAACGCGAAGCACGCGCCATCTCGGCGCTGAACCATCCGAACATTTGTACGCTTTACGACATAGGTCCCGATTATCTGGTGATGGAGTTGGTGGAGGGGACGAGTCCTTCCGGTCCTCTCGCGGTGCCGGATGCGCTCGCCATTGCGGCGCAGATTGCAGCCGCGCTGGAAGCGGCCCATGAGCGCGGAATTGTGCATCGCGATCTCAAGCCGGCGAACGTGAAGGTGACACCGGAAGGAACCGTGAAGGTTCTGGACTTCGGACTGGCGCTCATTCAGGCTCAGGGCGACTCAGGGCCGGACAACACGACTACGATCGGCGGTCCACTGACCGAAGTTGGGACGGTGATGGGCACGGTGGCCTACATGGCGCCGGAGCAGGCCAAAGGGCTGACTGTGGACAAGCGCGCAGACATCTGGGCGTTCGGAGTCCTCCTCTATGAACTGCTGACGGGCGATCGGCCCTTTCGCGGCGACTCGACGGCGGAGGTCTTCGCGGAAGTTCTTCACAGCGCGCCGGATCTGAACCGGGCGCCGGTCGAACTCCGCTATTTACTGCAGTGTTGTCTCGAAAAGGATGCGCGACAGCGTCTCCGGGATATTGGCGACTGGCGCAAGCTGCTGGCGGAACCGGCTGCACTGCCGGCGGCCCGCCGCGGTTTCCGATGGTGGCCGGTGGCTGCAGCCATGGCGGTCGCGCTGTTCGCGGGCGGGGTCATGGCCGCGTATCTTCAGCCGGAAGCTTTGGGCCCGGAGTCGTGGACTTACACGCCGATCTCGAGCAACGGCCCGCTGGACTTCGCGCCTTCGTTCTCCGAA
>DASPQQ010000091.1:0-3182 GCA_035624885.1 Bryobacteraceae bacterium
TACGCGCTGTGGAAGCAGGACGTGCGGCAGTATCTGATCAACAACGCGCTTTATTACATCAACGAATTTCATGTGGACGGGTTCCGCTACGACGAGATCAGCGGCCTGCTCACGATGAATCTCGAATCGGGGTGGGATTTCTGCTGCAATCTGACCGACACGCTGCGTTACGCGAAGCCGCGCCTGCTGCAGAATGCCGAGTACTGGCCGTATGAGTTCAACAATTTCCCGAAGACATGGGCGGATATTACGGCGCCGACCAGCGCGGGCGGAGCCGGATTCAGCGCGGTGCAGCACGACGGCCTGCGCGGCGCGGTGCGGGGCGCGGTCCAATCGGCTTCGTACGGGATGAACTCGGCGGTGAGCATGACGAACATCGCGTCGAATCTGTGGCCGGGCGGGTTGAGCCAGCCGTGGCAGGGCATTCCGTGCGTGGAGAACCACGACATCGTGAAGACGGGAGCGGACCAGCGCATCCCATTCCTCGCGGATTCGACCGACCGGCGGAACTGGTATGCGCGGAGCCGGTCGAGGTTTGCCAGCGGCATTCTGCTGACGGCGTGCGGGATTCCGCAGATCTTCATGGGGCAGGAGTTTCTGGAAGACAAGCAGTGGAGCTGGGACCCGACGTCTCCGGATCTGCTTTACTGGGCGGGCCTGCAGCCGGGCGTCGACATCGCGATGCAGAATCATCTGAAGTTCATGCAGGATCTGATTCGCGTGCGGTGGAATCAGGCGGCGCTGCGCGGGGACCGGGTGAATCCGTTTCATGTGCACGACCAGAATCGCGTGATCGCATTCCAGCGGTGGATTGACGGGAGCGGCGAGGATGTGGTGATTGCGGCGACGCTTTCCGATACGACCTGGTACAACTACGCGATCGGATTTCCGGGACCGGGGACGTGGCGCGAGATCTTCAACAGCGATCTCTACGACAATTTCCCCAACCCGATCGTGGCCGGCAATGGCGGAAGCATCGAGGCGTGGGGAGCGCCGATGCACGGGCTGCCGGCTTCCGCGGCCATCACGATTCCCGCGAACGGGTTTGTGATCTTCGCGCGTTAGCCGGCGCCGCCGGTGTTCCTGCGCTCGAGCCCTGCCAGCGCTTCGCGGACGTGTCCCGTGAAATCGACGGACGAGGAGAAGACGTGGCGGATGACGCCATCGCCGTCGATGACGAAGGTGACGCGGCCGGGGATGAGGCCGAGGAGTTTGTTCACGCCGTAGAGCTTGCGGACATTGCCGCCCTCATCGGCGAGGAGGGTGAAGCCGAGCTGGTATCTCGCGGCGAAGCGGGCGTGGGAATCGGAGGAATCGCCGCTGATGCCGAGGATGACCGCGCCGTGCGTTTCAAACTTGGGGGCTTCGTCACGGAAGCCGCAGGCTTCGATGGTTCAACCTTTGGTGTCGTCTTTCGGGTAGAAGAAGACGACCACCGGTTTGCCGCGCAACTGGCTGAGGCGGACGGGGCGGCCGTTCTGATCGGGAAGTTCGAAGTCGGGTGCGGTCGTGCCGGGAGTTAGTTGGGGCATAGTAAGTGAATCAGGGGATGAGGCCGTTTCCGATGCGGTGGTAGTTGGAGTAATGGAGATTGTTTTCGACGAGCAGCTTCGAGTTCAGATACTGGCGCTCCGTGATGGCAGCAGGCGCGAGGCCGTAGGGTGAAGGCGTGTAGTCGACGGTGGCGGCGGTGTCGATCGAGTAGTTCTTCGAGAGCCCTTTGCGGGATTTGAGGGTGATGCGGAGCGGGAGGAGATCGCTTTCGCGCAGCCAGATGTCGCCTTCGACGGGTTCGCGGTCGGCAGTGCGCTGGTCGAAGAGAGTGAGGCCTTCGGTGCCGGCGAGCTGGCGGTAGTGAAGAACGATGGCGGGTTGCTCGCCGATCTTATCGGGATCGGCGAGCCTGAATTCGTAGTCGCTCTGGTGGGGCGCGGCGAAGAGGAGAAGGAGCGGGCTGAAGTCGGTGATGGCGCCTTCGAGCTGGGCGTGTTCGTAGTCTTCGAGCGCGGCGCGGCGGGAGTCGGAAACGCCGATGGACATGGCGTGGCGGATGGCGCTGACGTCGGCGGCGCTGATGCCGTCGATGGCGGGCGCGGTGCGGGTTTCGTGGAAACCGGTGGCATCGGAGGTCAGCACCCACTGCGAGACGACGTGGTGCTGAGTGAATTCCTCGGGGAGTTTGAGGTCGGTGTTCTTCAGGGTGGGGACTTTGCCTTTGAGAACTTCCAGGAAGCCGCGGCGGCCGCGCTGATCGAGGGATTCATCGGCGGCGAGGCCGGGCGCGGTGTACGAGAAGGTGATCGCGGCGGTGGAGAGGGCTTCGCGGAGTTCGGCCATGCTCTGCGCGCACAGCGGGGCGAAGAGGAGGAGCGCGATGGCCGCGACGCGCAGAGGCATCTCAAGTTCAGTTTAGCGGCGTGGCGGGTGTGCAGAACGTGCCGCTGAGCAACGCCCTTCGCCGGGGAGGTCTGATGAAACCCCGGCGAGGGCGCACAGAAAGAGAACTGCGTTAACGAAAGCGTCGCACAGGCAGGATAATTCGTCGATGCGGCATGTTGTCGCAGCCGGGTTATTTCGAATAGAAGCCGGAACGGGAGTAGACTTTTCCCGTCTGGCCTTTCAATTCGACCCGGATCGAGTGCCACTTCGAATCCGCAGGCGATGCGGGGGTGAAGCCGATCAGGTATTGGTTGCGAATCTCGCGGGCTAGACGCGCGGCCGCGGCGGACAATTCGCCGTGGTACCGCTCGAGGATGGAAACGCCTCCGGTGCGGCGGGCGAGTTCCTGCAGCAGATGGATGCCGCCGGAGGCCTCGGCGAATCCGGCTCCCTTCGAAAGCTCCGGATCGTAGATGGACAGCGAGTAGATCCGGGCGTCGGTTTCGGCGGCGAGGCGCAGGAGTTCTGCTTGGGTCGAGCGGCTGTGGTTGTCCATGCCGTCGGAGATGACGAGGATCGCGCGGCGCGGCCAGCGGCCCTCGCGCAGGCCCAGCAGGGCGGCGCGGATGGTGTCGATGAGGGCCGTATCGCCGCCCGCGTTAACGAAGAGAGCGCGCTCGTCGAGTGCGCCGGCGTCCGCGGTGAAACGGGACGAGACATCGGGCCGGGTGGAGACGGTGAAGAGGAAAGCCTCATCGCGCGGATTGGACATGCCGAGAAAGTCGTGCAGGGATTGCTTTGCT
>DASPQQ010000092.1:0-4354 GCA_035624885.1 Bryobacteraceae bacterium
GGCGCCGATGGAACGCTGCAGATCATCCGCCAGATGCAGGGCTTCGAAGCCGGCGCGTCCTCCTGGGAACCCGACATCTTCGCCCGCCGCATCGTCGACTACAAGCCCGAAAATCTCGACGACCTCTGCCTCTCGGGCGAAGTCGCCTGGGCGCGCCTCGCGCTCCATCCGGCGTTGGCCGACGCCGCCCGCCGCGTCCGGCCCACCCGGATCGCGCCCATCTCGTTCTTCCTGCGCGAAGACGCCGATTGGCTCCTCGACGAATCCCACATCACGCCCGAAGGCCTCTCGCACGCCGGCCGCGCCGTCCGGGAAGCGCTCGAGGAACGCGGCGCATCGTTCTTCAATGATCTGGTGCGTGCCACGCACCGTCTGCCAAGCGAAGTCGAAGACGCGCTCTGGGAACTCGCCGCCGGCGGACTCGTCACCGCCGACGGTTTCGAAAACCTCCGCGCCATCATGGACACCAGACATAAACGCGGACGCCGCGCCGCGGGACGCTGGTCCCTCGTGGCGCGCGCCGCTTCTCCGCTTTCACGCGAAGAACGCATCAAACGGCACGCGACGCAGCTTCTCCTCCGCTACGGCGTCCTGTTCCGCGATCTCCTCGCCGATGAACCCATCGCCCCGCCGTGGCGCGAACTGCTCGTCGTTCTGCGCCGCATGGAAGCCCAGGGCGAGATCCGCGGCGGCCGCTTCGTCTCCGGACTCACCGGCGAACAATACGCGCGCCCCGAAGCTGTCGATCTCCTCCGCGCCGTCCGCCGCAGCCGTGAGGCTGCGTGAAATCCGGCGGACCTCACCCTCCCGCAACTGGTTTCGGCTTCATAACCAGCTTCAGAAACGCATCGGCCGCGTAACTCACCGCGCGCCGCGAAGGCTGCACCAGCCAGATCTTCCGCTCCACGTCGATCTCCGGCACCTTCACGGCCACGAGCCGCTTTTCCGCAATCTCCTGCTCGACGCACATGCGCGGCAGAAACGCCACGCCATGATCCCGTTCCACCATCCAGCGGATCGTCTCCACCGTCGGCATCTCCACTTCCATGTTCAGCGGCACGCCGCGCTCCTGAAACGCGCGAATCACAATCTCGCGATAGGGCGAAATCACGTTATGCGCGATGAATGTCTCCTCGGCCAGCTCCGACAGCGGCACCTGCTTCCGCTTCGCGAGGCGATGCTGCGGCGACACCACAAACGCCAGCGAATCGGTGAAGATCACCTGCGCCACGAGGCGCTCGTCTTTGGGTTCGTAGCTGATCACCCCCAGCTCCAGATTCCCGTCGATGATCTCATCCGGAATCCGGCTCGAAAAACTGCGCCGCACCTGTATCTTCACCTTCGGATACAAGCGCCGGTAATTCTCGATATGCCGCAGCAGATAGAGCGACGTCGATTCATTGGCCCCGATCACCAGCCGCCCCGCCGAATGATCCCGCAGCTCCGCAATCGCGTTCTGCAGTTCGCCTTCGAGATTCTGGAAGCGCCGCGCATACTCGAGCACCGTCCGCCCCGCGTCGGTCAGGACCACATCGCGCGCAAAGCGGTCGAGCAGCTGCTCGCCCAGTTCATTCTCAAGCCGCTGCAGCGCCAGCGACACCGCCGGCTGCGTGCGCCCCAGTTTGGCCGCCGCCCGCGAAAAGCTGCGCTCATTGGCAATCGTCAGGAAGACCCGAAGGGTATTCAACTCCATGAATCCAGTTTATCGAAAACCGGATTCAAATAACAGAAACTTATCGAAGACCATGCGCTACCGTGAAAACGGATGCCGTCCCTCATCGAAGCCATCAACATCAAACGCCGCACGCTCTTCGAGCACGAAAACGTTCCCTTCCAGTGCCTCGAAGCCGAAGTGAATACGCCTTCGGCGCGCGGCGCCCAGACCCTCGTGCGCCTCAAGATGCGCAACCTGCTCACCCAGGCCGTCTTCGAAAAAACCTTCAAAGCCAGCGACAAATTCAAAGAACCTGATCTCGTCGAAGTCGCCGCGTCCTACCTCTATTCGGACGCTGACGGCTCCCACTTCCTCGATCAGGAATCCTTCGAAACCCTGACCCTTCGGGAATCCATGCTCGGCAACGCGCTCGATTTCCTTACCGAAGGCGCCATCGTCCAGCTGCAGAAGTACAACGGCAATCCCATCGGACTTGAACTGCCGCCCTCGGTCGAACTCACCGTCGCCTTCACCGAACCTGGCGTACGCGGCGATTCCTCAAGCGGCGCCGTCACCAAAGTCGCGAAGCTCGAAACCGGTCTCGAAATCCGCGTGCCCCTCTTCATCAAAGAAGGCGAAAAGGTGAAAGTCTCCACCGAAACCAAAGCCTTCGGCGGACGCGCGTAAGCCTTATTGCCCGTTCGCCGAAACTGCGATCATGAACGTATTCGAAGCTGCTCCGCCCACCGTCACCGTCACCGGCAACGCGCTCGAATACGGCACGCCCTGCGGCACCTGCACATTGACCTGATACAACCCCACCGCCGTCGGCGTCAGTCCCGAAAACGCCGCATTCACGGTGACCGCGCCGCCAAACAGCGTTCCGAACGTCACCGTCGTCGCCGCCGCATTTTCGAGCGGCGCAAGAGGAGTGGCCTGTCCCTCGATCTGGGCCGGCGCCGTCTGCCCGAACCCGATCGCAAACAGGACCAGCACATCGCCCGGTTTCGCCGGATGCGTCGCGTACCCCGGAATGGATATCGAGGAAGGCAGCGGGAAACTTCCATCCTGATTCACCGCGATCCCGTAACTCCCCTCGAACACCAGCACACGCGGCGCATTCGCGGCAATCGTCATCGACCGCAGGTTCCCCGCCGCCGCCCCATTCATCACCTGCACCGTCGCCACCGACCCCGGCGCCAGCGAATACGGCACCTGGAAATTGATCTGTCCCGGCGACACGTAATAGAGCGGCGCCGGCGTCCCGTTCACCAGCACCTGCGCGCCGCCCAGCGTGGTCGCGAGCGGAGGCAACCCGGGATTCAGCGCCGCCGTTCCCGCCGCCGCGAACTGCAGCCCGAACAGCGACACCGCGTCGCCCGGCGCCACCGCTTCCGAGACGAACGTCGCCGCATTCACAATCCCGCCCGCCGAAATGGAAGGCGCTCCCGCCGCCACCACCGTGAACTCCACCGGCAGCGACACCGCCGCATTGTTCAGCGCATTCGATGTAATCGTCACCGCCGCGCGATAAATGCCGGGCGCGAGCGTCCCCGCATCCGCCGTAATGGCGATCGTCGTGGAGTTATAAACCGCGGCCGTGAATCCCGCGCCAGCCGCGCTCGCCGCGGTAACATTGAGCGCTGGAATCGTGGCCGCGCCGGCGCCTGGAAACGTGCTCGGCGCGACCGTCGTAAACGAGACATACGACGTCACCTTCCCGCCGCCCTGCACGCCGGTCATCTGGAAAGTCGAAATCTTCGTCAGATCGATCAGCGGCTCATTGCCCACCACAAACGTGACCTGAATCGCAATGTTGTCCGAAGACCGGGTCGACCCGCTGATCTTCACCTGCCCGGTATACGTGCCCGGCCCCATCCCCACCAGCGCCGTCGCCTGAATCGTGTTCGGCTGATTCACAATGAACCCGCCCTGCGGGATAAACTCGAGCCAGTTCCCGCCGGAGGTTGTCGATACCGCGCCCGTCACCGCGCTCGCCGGATAGATATACGAGATCGCCTGGCCAAGCCCCGTCCCGTCCGTTGCCGCGTAGAGCGTCACCGAACCCGGCACACTCGCGATCGTCACGGTCACCGCGATCTGCTGCGGGCTGTCCACCGCGTTCGGATCCGCCAGCGTGATGAACTCGGTATAAGTCCCCGCGGCGAGGGATGACGTCGCAAGAGAAATATTGATCGGGCTGCAGGTCCCTGTCAGCACCTTGCACGTTGTGAGAGATCCCACGCTCGCGCTCAGCCACGTGGCCGATGACGAAGTGGTCAGATTCAGTGAACCCGTCCCGGCATTCTGCGCCTCCACCGTCCGGGCCGAGCCATTCGTTCCCGGCGCGACAACACCGGCGTTCACGGAAGTTGCGCTCAGCACCAGCCGCGGCGCCGCCTGCAGTGCAAAAACAAACATCGGCAACAAGGCCACAAGTCTGCGAATCATGCCAGGGCCGAAGCAACCGCCCTTCCAAACAAAACGCCCGACTTTACCGCATACGCGACTTGCCTGGTGAGTCGAATGGACACACAGGAGGGACCGGCAACCACCGCCGCCCGCAAACGCGTGGCACCAGCTTAGCAGGTTGCTGAAAAACCGGGACAGACAGAACTGGGCAGCCTTTTTCGCCATGCCAAATCACGTATTTTCAGCAAACTTCTGAGGCGAAAAAGGTGCCAGTTTGGTCTGTCCCAA
>DASPQQ010000093.1:0-2948 GCA_035624885.1 Bryobacteraceae bacterium
GTTCACGGGTATTCGGCTGCGAGCGTGGTCCGGAAAATCCGGTACAGACAGCCTTTTTCGCGCCGTCCTGGCTCTCACGCAGAAGTTTTGTAACGCGAAAAAGGAGTCTGTCCCGGTTTTCCTCAGTGGCTACTTACGAGCCAAAGGCCCTGAGCGCAGTTCTCACACAGTCTCTGAAGCCGCAGGTACAGGCGCGAGCGCCGCGCGTCCTCTGTTCCGGTTGTGTTTTCGCCGAGACGCTTCACCGGTTCAGACGCCGGGCGCGGGCGCTGTGATCATCAGGTAATCCTGCGGCGGCACCGACTGTACCGGCAGACCATCCTGCCAGAAGGAGAGCCGGAGCTTCGATCCGTCCCTGCCCGGCAATGAGATCTCCATCACGTCGCGGAAAGCCGCTTCTCCCCTGCCGCTGATCACTCTCGCTTCGCCGCGGGCGAGCCGGATCCTCAGCGTCGCCGGTTCGACGGACGGCAGTCCGTTCACCTCCGCGATCACGTCCACATCGCCGACGGAACCGGGTTCGACGAAATCGATACGGAGGTAAAGCCTGTCGGTATCGATTCCGTAGTGCACTTCCTTCACGAGCGCGCGTTTGCCGTGCATCGAGCCCGAACGCTGATCGACCCGGTAGATGCCCGCGCCGAGCCATTCGAAATAGGAATCGATGACGCCGTTGACGGTGGCCTTGAGGCGGCCGAGCGGCGGCGTGTGGAACTCCTCGACGGCGAGACGAAGAATCGGATTGGACAGTTCGCCGGGGGCGGGGATGCCGAGAGCGCGATAGACGTTGGCGAGGTGCTCGCGGTAGATCTGGTCGAACTCGACGCGGTTTTCCGAGTCGTGCTCCGGCCCGTACCACCAGTTCCAGTCGCTGCCTTCAGCGATCAGCAGCTCTTCGAGCGCCTGCTTGCGGCGGGCTTCCGGAACGTCGGGCGTTTCGTCGTAAGCCTTGCGCGCGTCGAGCAGCAGTTGCCAGCTCTTGTTGTCTTCCTCGGCGCCGATCCAGACGTCGAAGTTGGCGTTGATCCAGGAGCCGGGGAAGATGTGGCCGAGCGGCTCGGCTTCGACGCGAGAGAAAGCCTCGTTCACGGTGATGGCTTCCATCATGGGATCGGCCTGAATGCGGCTGTAGAGTTCGCGGAAAAAGGGACGGCCGTTGTGGTCGTAATACTCCCAGGCGTTTTCACCGTCGAGGATGATGGGGACGAGCGCGTCCCGCCCGCTCGAGAGAAGGCTCTGGCAGTTGTCGTGGATGCGGCGGAGAAAATCCTGCGCGGCGTCGGCGGCGCCGAGCCCGGAATAGACGAAGCCGATGAGATCGCTCAGCTGGTGGTCGCGGAAGATCATCCGCATTTTGCGGTCGTGCTGCGACCAGATCCAGGGCCGGTAGGCCACATCGGGCGTGGCGGGGCGGCGCAGCGTTCTCTCGAGGACGCCGTTGTCCGTTGCGGCCCACGTGAAACCGACGGCGGCGGCGATATCGAGAACGTGGTCGGACACCGAACCCTCCGATGGCCAGAGACCCACGGGCGCGACACCAAAGGTTTTCGCGATGTAGTCGCGCGCCATCTGCAACTGCAGGCGCGCGTCTTCGGGATAACTGAAACGCGGCGGCAACTGCACGTGAGGATGGGCGAGGGAGGCGATGTCGCTGTCGCAAAGCAGCGGCAGAATCGGATGGTAGAACGGCGTGGTCGAGATCTCGATCTGGCCGGAAGCCGCGAGCTTGCGGTATTGCGGGATCACCTGCGCGCAGATTTCGCGCTGCTTGCGGCCCATGAGCGCCTGATCGTCCAGTGTGAAAGCGCGGCCTTTGTCGAGCAGGCGGCGCACGTCGCGGTCGTTCTGCTGGAATTCCTCGTCGAACCAGGCGAGCTGCGAGAGAATCTGGAGGTCGCGGAAGTCCTGCGGAGTGAAACTCATCCTGACGTCGCGATTGCCTCTCTGGCTCTGCCACTGGTGGTGCAGTTCCCCGTAGCGCGGATACCGGTAGATCATGCGGCTCGGGTTGGCCATGAAGAAGTTGCGCAGGATGAAGTTCTGCTCGTCCGGGGCGAGCGTTTCGGCGGGTTTGAGGGCGAGATCGAGATATGGATCCCGGGCTTCGCCGCTCGCGTATTCTTCCACCTGCACGATCATCGAGGGCACGAGGTTGAAGGTCTGGCGGATGGAGGGAAATTCTTCGAGGATCTTCACCATGCCGTAGTAGTCCTTGAGGGCATGCATGCGCGTCCAGGGCAGGCGGTACTGGCCGGAGACCAGATCTTTGTAGAACGGCTGGTGCATGTGCCAGAGGAAGCAGAGGTGGATTTTGGGCATGGTTTAGCGGGTGCCGGCGAAGGCGCTGAATAACGGCGGCGCGGCGGCGTCGAAGATGGTCATGGGACGCATACCGAGGATGATTTCGACAGTGCGCAGAGCGGAGAGCGGGCTGATGGCCGCGGTCTGGTTCGTCCAGGGCGAGCGGATGCCGCCCGGGGTGAAGATCGCGGTTTCGTTTGCAAAACGGCTCTTCGATACGGCTTCGGCAATCGCGGCGACAGCCTGGTCGTAATCCTTGCCGCCGTCGAGACGCACCAGAACCAGTTGCGGGTAAGATCCGGTCTGTTCGTATTCGTGGAGTTCGCTGATGAATTCCCGGGCGCGGTCGGCGTCGGCGTAAGCCGGATCGGCGCCGCGGTATTCGGTATCGGTCGCCTTCGCGAGCACGGCGTCGCGCACGCTCTGCACCTCGGTTCCATCGGCCCCGGGAGTCTGCAGATTGGTGACGAAAAAGCCGTAGTTGCGCATGGAAATGCCGGCCTCGGCGGCGTTCGTCCAGAGATAGCCCGCGGGCGGCGTGTTGGCCGGGTCGAGCGCGTCGTCGGAAGGTGCGCGGCGGCCGGCGCTGGTTGTGGGCGAAAGCTTTTCCGCGTAGTCGGTTCTGATGCCGGTGGCGGCGAGAGTGT
>DASPQQ010000094.1:0-2655 GCA_035624885.1 Bryobacteraceae bacterium
CAGCCGGAGCCTTCGCCGGAGGAGCCGGAGGAACAGTCCAGACAGAAGGAATATTCTGCCCGAAGACAACGACGGAAGCGAACAGAAATCCAGAAAGCAGCTTCATAGCCTCTGGATCATATAAGAAATTGGAGGCTCGTGCGTTCGTACGTCACTGATTATGTGGACGCGACTTCAGTCGCGTTGGACCTGCGGCTTTCAGCCGCGGCTGCTCGTTGCAAACGCGGGCCGGCGCCTCAAAGGACCAGCTGCATCTCCCATTCGGCCCGACCCGAACACATGACGCGAGCCGCGCTACTGCCGCTCGATCACCAGCACCGCAAACGAATCCGGCAGCACCGGTGGCCGTCCGCGCCCGCTCGCTGGCGGCGGCCCGAACTTCGCCGAAGCCAGGAAGATCCGGTGATTCGTCGGATCGAGCCCCATATTCCGCGAACCGGCCGGCGTCTGCACCGTCTGCGCCACGTGATACTGATCCGCCGAATCCTGATGGATCACCGTCAGCGTGCCATCTGCATTCGAAGCAAACGCATCGCCCGAAGCGGCATCGTATCCCGCGCCATCCACGCCGGCGCCGATCGGAACTGTCGCGACAATCTTCCCGTTCGCGTAATCCGAGACGGCCATCACCCCGCTCCGGCACCCGCTGAAAAGCCGGTGATGCGCCGCGTCGATCGCCATCGACACGGGCTGCTTGCACGGAGCCGTCGCCCAGCGCCTCGTCACAGTAGCCGTCCTGGCGTCGATCTCTACCACCTCGGAGGTATCGGTGAGATTGGCGTAAACCTTCCCATCGCCCGCCGAGGCCCCATACTCCGGCTTTCCGCCCAGCTGGATATTCGTGACCAGCTTTCCGGCGCGCGCATCGATTACCGTCGACGAATGCGCGTCGCCGTTCAGCGTGAAGACCCGGTTCGACACGCTGTCATAAACAATCGCGTCGGCATCTTCGGCGGCATGAATGCGCGCCTGTTCCCTGAAGGTTTTCAGATCGAACATGAGGACCGATTCGTCATTGCCGGACGTCGCGAACCCATGCCCGCTCGACTGCGCGATGGCCGTCCCGTGCGCGCCCTGAATCCCGGTCACCTCGCCAATGAGTCTGCCCGAATCTTCATCCACCACCATCACGCGATTCTGCCGCGCTATGAAGACACGATGGTTCGGCGGATCCGGCACAACGTAATCCCACGCCCCATCGCCGCCGAGGGCATAGGTCTGAGTGATACGCCACGAACCGGACTGCCCGAAAAGAATCGCGACGGCAGCCAGAAAACAGAGAACGGAACGACCGTGCATCACGTGCCCTCCGAGCTGGATTATAGCCTTTCTTTTGCTCGCTCAACGCACAACTCGCCACCCGCGGACTGACACCTTTTCCGCGCCACGCACACCAGCGGTCAGCCTTGTCCCCGCGATGCTCAGTCACCGAGCACAGCCAGTGGCCGAGGCTGTCTGTCCCTCCAGCCGCACACCTCTATCGAAGAAGTCACCACTGTCCAACCGGCCCAAACGCCGCAACGCGGCCAGTGCCGCGCCACGACGCCCATCTTCACGCTCCCGCGTAACGACCATAACGTCATCCCGCTGAACTGTCCCCGATCTCCCAAAAACCTCACGCTCGCGAAAATAGAAGCGTGAGGTTGCCCCCCGGCCCGCGCGGCATCGAAGTGCTCGGCTTTGTCCGGCGTACCCTCCCGTTCCTCGAACAAACCGCCCGCCGCTTCGGTCCCATCTCGTACTTCCGCCTCCTCAACCAGCACATTTACCTCGTCGACGAACCGGAGTTTATCCAGGACATTCTCGTCAGCCGCCAGCATCTTTTCCGCCGCGATGCGGGAGCCACATTGCTTCGGGAACTGGTGGGCGACGGCCTGCTCACGCGCGATGAGCCCGCGCATGCCGAACGCCGCCGCGTCCTCCAGCCCGCGTTTCACCGCGCCCGCGTGGCCTCATACGCGGAGATGATGGAGGCCGAGACCATCCGCGCCGCCTCCTCCTGGCAGCCGGGTTCGACCATCGACATCGCCGCCGAAATGAAGCGCCTCACTCTCGCCGTGGTGGGCGCAACGCTCTTTGGCTCCGACTTTCGTGAGAGCGCCGGGCGCATCGCGGCCGTGCTCGAGCACGTCATGCAGCGGTCCCGCCGGATCGCTCCCGCGCTCGCGCTTCTCGAGCCGCTGGCAGGCCGTTATCGCCGGCGCTTCCCGCATGGCCGCAGCCTCTTCTTCGCATCCGAGCGAGCAGAACTCGAGAGAATCCTCGCGCCGGTCATTGGCAGCAATCGGCGAGCACAAGGCAACCACGTTCTCTGTCACCTTCTCGCCGATCTGAGCGATCAGGATGCCGCCAACGAAATCGTGACCCTCGTCCTTGCAGGTCACGAAACCACCGCTACCGCACTCGGATGGGCCTGGCATCTTATCGCTCAGCATCCGGAAGTCGAGTCCCGCTTGCGCGAGGACTCGGGCCATGCATACGCAGAAAAGGTTTTCACCGAAACATTGCGGCTCTACCCATCGGCCCCGGTATTTGGCCGCCGTCCGATCGAGCCCATCGAACTCGGCGGATACGAGATTCCCGCCGGAGCCAGCATTCTGGTGAGCCCTTACGTCATGCAGCGCAACGAACGCTGGTTTCCACGCGCCGCAAGTT
>DASPQQ010000095.1:0-2340 GCA_035624885.1 Bryobacteraceae bacterium
AGATCATGTGGTACTTCAGGTCGTAAACCGCGTGCGCGCTATGCCTGTATTCCGCCATCTCCCTTATTCTCGCGGGGATCAGGCGGCTCAAAGCTGACCGGCTGAAAGCCGGTGGGCTTGGACCCGGCGATGGATACTAAACGTCGAGGTTTTTGACGTCGAGGGCGTTATCTTCGATGAATTTCCGCCGGCTTTCGACATCCTCGCCCATCAGCGTGGTGAAGATCTGATCGGTGGCGACCAGATCTTCGAGGCGCACCGAAAGCAGGGTGCGCTTTTCCGGGTTCATGGTGGTGTCGGCAAGCTGCTCGGCGTTCATCTCGCCGAGTCCCTTGTAGCGCTGCACGGAGGCGTCGCGTTTGCCCTCGTTCTTCACGTGCGCGAGCAGGTCACGCCAGTTCTGGATCACGTCGCGGTTTTCGTTCTTGATGACGGTGAACGGCGGTTTGTTGTACTTCGCGATCTGCTGCGAAAGCGTTCGGTAGCGCCGGTATTCGGGCTGGTGCGAAAGCTCGATCCCGATGTGGCGCTCGGCATTGGTCGAATCGTGGAACATGGCGTAGAAGGCCGAATGTTCCTCATCTGGCCGGACCTCGGACGGGATGCCGGCTTTCTTCAGCTCGTCGGCGACTTTCTGCAGATTGGCCTCGCTCGAGAAGTCGGCTTTCGTGTCGATCTTCAGGTCGGCGTTGCTGAGCAGTTCGACGACGCGCGCATCGCGCACGCGGCGTTCGAGCTTCGCGTACATCTGCTCGAATTCGTCGAGGTTCATCAGGAACGGCCGCAGCTCCTTCTCTTCGACGCGGCCGCGCGTGCCGTTCTGTCCGAATTCGATGGCGATGCTCTCGGTGGCCCGGCGCATGATTTCGCGCGTGAACTCGGCTTCGTTCTTGATGTATTTCTCGCTCTTGCCGCGCTTGATGCGGTAGAGCGGCGGCTGCGCGATGAAGACGTGGTCGCGCTCGATCAGTTCCTTCATGTGGCGGAAGAAGAAGGTGAGGAGCAGGGTGCGGATGTGCGAGCCGTCGACGTCCGCGTCGGTCATGATGATGATCTTGTGGTAGCGGAGTTTGGAGGCGTCGAAATCGTCCTTGCCGATGCCGGTGCCCATGGCGGTGATGAGGGCGCGGATTTCCTCGTGGCCGAGCATGCGGTCGTAACGCGCTTTTTCGACGTTGAGGATCTTGCCCTTCAGCGGCAGGATGGCCTGGAAGCGGCGGTCGCGGCCCTGCTTGGCGGTGCCGCCGGCCGATTCGCCTTCGACGAGGAACAGCTCGCAGCGGGCGGGATCGCGTTCCTGGCAGTCGGCCAGTTTGCCGGGCAGACCGCCGGAATCGAGCACTCCCTTGCGGCGCGTCAGATCGCGGGCCTTGCGGGCCGCTTCACGGGCGCGCGCGGCATCGATGGCTTTCGAAACGATGCGGCGCATGACGGTCGAGTTCTTTTCAAAGAACTCGCCCAGCTTGTCGTTGACAAGCTGCTGGACGACGCCGGCAATATCGCTGTTCAGGCGGCCTTTGGTCTGGCCTTCGAACTGCGGCTGCGGGACCTTGACGCTGACCACCGCGGTGAGGCCTTCGCGCACGTCGTCGCCGCTGAGATTGTCTTTTTCGTCTTTGATCAGTCCGGCCTGTTTGCCGAAGAAGTTGATGGTGCGGGTGAGCGCGGTGCGGAAACCCTGGAGGTGCGTGCCGCCATCGACGGTGTTGATGTTGTTGGCGAAGCTGAAGAGCGTTTCGGCATAGCCGTCGTTGTACTGGAGCGCGATTTCAATGCCCACCGGGCCGCTCGGGCCGGGCTTCTCGCCTTCGAAATAGATGGGGTTATCGTGCAGAACGGCTTTGCCGCGGTTCAGGTATTTGATGAACTCGGCGATACCGCCCTTGTAGAGGAACTCGGCCTCTTTCTCCGGCTCCTCGCGCTCATCGGTGAGCGTGATTTTCAGGCCTTTGTTGAGGAAGGCGAGTTCGCGCAGGCGCTGGGCGAGCGTGTCGAAGTTGAACTTCGTCGCCTCCATGATGGTCGGGTCCGGCCTGAAGGTGACTTTGGTGCCGGTCTTGCGGCCGGCCTTTCCGGCGCGTTCGAGCGGCTTCTTTGGAATGCCTTTCGAGTATTCCTGCTGCCAGGTATAGCCGTCGCGCCAGATTTCGAGATCGAGCTTTTCCGAGAGCGCGTTGACGCAGCTTACGCCCACACCATGAAGACCGCCGGAAACCTTGTAACTGCTCGAATCGAACTTGCCGCCGGCGTGCAGCTTGGTCAGCACCACCTCAGCCGCCGAGACGCCTTCCTCTTTGTGCATATCGACAGGAATGCCGCGGCCGTTGTCGACGACCGTAA
>DASPQQ010000096.1:0-8170 GCA_035624885.1 Bryobacteraceae bacterium
ATTCGCCGACGTGCCCTGCACGAAAAACGGGATCGCCGTATTGCGCCCGATCGCCGCCGACATCACGCCCGGCGCCTGCAGCGTCATGCTCATTTTGAAGTCGAGGGCATGCTGCGGGCTGATCGTGCCCGCGCCATCCAGTTCGCCGATCGCCGGCGCAATGAACCTGAGATCGTGAATCGCGGTCCCGTTCGGGTCGGAGCGCACGCCCGCGCTCAGCGTCTGAATCGCCGTATCGCGCGACGGCTGGATGCCGGCGATGCGCTCGATCGTCGAAACCTTCGCGCCCAGATCGAATCCGGTCAGCTTCGTCGAGTTCACGCCCACCGTTCCCACCACCACGGGGTTGTTCGCCGGGCCCGTAATCGTCGCGTCCACCGCCGCCGTTCCCCCTTCGAGCTTCGACCCCGAAGGGAGCTGGATATCGAGCGCCGGCAGCATTCCGGCGAGCGAGTTCACCGGCATCGCCGTGCCCGCAAGGTGCATGTTGACCGTGGTCACCGCGCCCGTTTCCGCATAGGTGCCGGTGAGCGAAACCTTCGCATCTCCCAGCCGGATATCGCCCTGGCTGATCGCGCCCGCATGATTCTTCAGATCGTGCTGGACCGCGGAATCGAACTCCACCGCCTGCTTTGCCGGCGTTCCGTGCGGCACGAACTTCGCCTGATCGACGTGAACCACTCCGCGCCACGCCAGCGTGTTCCCCGCGAGGCTGCCGGTACCGCTGATCGAAAGCAGGCCGGAGATGCCGGAGCTCGCGGTGATGCCAGTATCGGCCAGATCCACGCCGGTGATCTTCAGTTGCACCGAGACCGGGGTCTGAGAGGCATCGGCCGCGTTGATCGGACCGGCCTCGCCGCTCAGCGATATATCCCCCTTGCCGAGCTTGCCCGTAAACGTGAACGGGAACTTCGAAGCCGCCGAAAAATCCTTTACCGTGACGTTGACGTTGTCGAGCACCGTCGGCCTCTCGTTGCCACCGAGCCGCGCCAGCGTCAGCCGCCCCTTTTCGATCGAAATCAGCCGGACGGCGAGAGGAATCGGCGCACCCGTACCCGCCGGAGCTGCCCCGGAGTTCCCAGCCGGACCGGCCGGCGCGCCACCGGCTGGCGCCGCCTTCCCGCCGATACTTGAAAAATTCCATTCGCCGGACGCATTCTGCGCCAGACGAAGCTCGGGCTCGGTGATCGTCAGGTCCGTGACGTTCAGCCTGCGGGAGAAAAGCAGCGGCCACAATTCCACGCCCAGCTTGAGCGATTTGGCCCGCACGAACGGCCCGTTCCCGAATCTCGCATCTTCGCCGATGGAAAGATCGCTGGCCCGCAGGCTCCCCGAATACAGCGAAAAACCGATGTCGCCGAGCGCAACCGGCCGGCTGAGAGCGGTCGAGAGCGCTGTTTCAAGGCGCGGCCGGAACTGGTTGGCATTCACGAAGGCCGGAATCGCCAGAACGAGCACCACCAGCACAGCCAGAACAACGACGCTCCATCGAATGAGCTTCTTCATTCGAGCCTCCTTCTATAACGTTAGCCGATTGAGGGAATACGTAGTTTTCCCGGCAGGTTCCAAACAATCCGGAGAATCCTTATACATTCCGTAACAATCGCCGATGAGTCACTGAAGATGGAAATGGAAGCGGTCCATCCACGTCTGAAGGCGTTCCTGCGCGGCGTGCGCTACGTTGCGGTCGGGCTGTCGCTGGCCACGGTAACGGTAGTCATCGGCCACACCGTGCCGGGACTGCGCCGCAGCATCCGGGATCTCCGTCTGGTGGAAACGCGCGACCGTCACGCTCTCAGCCTCGCCAACGAGCTGGAAAGCACGCTGGCCAGAGACAGCGATTTGTACGTCGAGATGGTGCGGAGCGCACAGGCGCGCGGCATCGTCAGCGAAGATAATCGCCAGCTCGAAGCCTATCGCCATCGGGTCGGCGTGCTGGCGGGCCAGCTTCTCGAATCGGGCGCCGCGGCCGCCGAGGTGCGCCGTTTCGTGGACGAGTGGCGCCGCGCCCTTCCGCTTTCAAGGAAGGGAATAGAGATCGCCGCCGCGCAGCGTGCCCCGAGCGAGGCGCTGTGGCCTCTGATCCGCGCCGCGGGAGGGCCGAGTGCTTTCGCCACCTGTCAGCAGACTGCCCGTCAGATCAAGGAATCGATCAATCAGTCCTCTTCCGAGACGCTCCATCACGCCTCGGCCAGCCTCGTTGCGGCGGTGGTGCAGATGATTGTTCTTCTGGGCGTGATCTTCCTCTGCACGGTGCTGTTGACCTGGCTCGAGTGGCGGCACCGCAGAACGCTCCGGCAGCTGGAGCAGGCCAACCGCCAGATCCGGGAAAGCGAACAGCGGTTCCAGTCGGCTTACGAAGAAGCCTCGGTCGGCATCGCCGTCATGGATCTCGACGGCCGCTTTGTCGCGCTGAACCGCGCCATGGCCGAGGTCCTGGGCTATGAGCGCGCGGAACTCGTCGGCATGTCCGCCACGCAGTTGCTGGCGCCCGAAGAGCGTGACGAAGCCGCCCGCATGCTCGGGGCTCTGACCGCCGGCATGCAGGCGGCGTATCGCGTCGAGCGCCGCGGCGTCCGCAAAGACGGACGCTACATCTGGGTCCGCAACAGTGTCTCGCTCCTCCACGCGCAGGGCAAACCCGCCAGGGTGTTCATGATCTCCGAAGACGTAACCGAGCGCCGCGCGGCCTTCGACGTCATCGAGCATCAGGCGATGCACGACCGCGTCACCTCGCTCGTCAACCGCTTCGGATTCGAACGCGCGCTGCGCCGGCGCATGGAACTGCATGGAGCGGCCGGCGCGCCCACCGGCCTGCTCTATCTCGATCTCGACGAATTCAAGCTGGTCAACGACACGCTTGGCCACGCGCTCGGCGATCAGGTTCTGACCGAGGTGGGGCAGCGCATCTCCGCCTGCCGCCGCAGTCCCGGCGATCTCGTCGCCAGACTCGGTGGCGACGAGTTCGCGCTGATCGTGAACGACTGCGGCGACAAGCAGGAACTTGCCGATCTGGCGACCACCGTCCTCCGCGCCCTCGATGCGCCCTTCCATTTCGGTCCGAAAGAGCTCTATGTCGGCGTCACCATCGGCATCGCCAGTTGCCCCGAAGACGGCGCCGACCCGACGATTCTCCTCCAGAGCGCCGATTCCGCCATGTACGAAGCCAAGCGCGCCGGCAAACACCGTTTCAGCTTCTTCACCGAAAGCATGCGGCAGCAGGCGCTGGACCGCCGCAGGATCGAAAGCTGCCTGCGTGCGGCCCTGCAGCGGAAGGAATTCTCCGTCTGCTATCAGCCCCTCTATGAACTCGACCGCGGCAACCTCGTGCGCTTCGAAGCCCTCTGCCGCTGGAGAAGCCCCGAACTGGGCGAAGTCCCTCCCGCCCGCTTTATTCCCGTGGCCGAGGAATGCGGCCTCATCAGCGAACTCGGCGAATTCGTGCTGCGCGAGGCCTGCCGCGAAGCGCGCCGCTGGTCGGAGGCCGGTTCTTCGGCTGGAGTTTCCGTAAACGTATCCGCCATCCAGTTCGCCAGCCCGTCGTTCGTCGATCTCATCAGGGAGGTTCTCGAAAGCACCGGCCTCGCGCCCGAGCGTCTCGACCTTGAACTGACCGAAAGCGTGCTGCTGCGCAACATCGAGCAGGCCGTCATCAAAATCGACGAGCTGCGCGAAATGGGCGTCCGCGTCTCGGTGGATGACTTCGGCACGGGCTACTCGTCACTGAGCTATCTGCAGAAAATGCCGGTCCATTCCGTCAAAATCGATCGTTCGTTCGTCACCGATATCGATTCCAACTCGCGTTCCGTTTCGATGGTCCGGTCCGTCATCGCCATGGCCCACGCCGTGGGTCTGATGGTGGTGACCGAAGGCGTCGAGACCTGCTCGCAGCTCTCGGTCCTGAAGGACCTCGGCTGCGATGAAGTGCAGGGCTTCCTGCTTGGAGAGCCGGTGCCGGGCTGCTCCGTCCTCAGCGACACGATTCCTGACGGCAGCAGCCAGAGCGATATCGTGCGCCTCGCGCAGTCGCCCGTGTTTCACCCTCAGCCCGAAGCCTTCCGCAACTGAGCGCGACCCGGCCTTCTTCAGGCCGTTCGTTCCGCTCTGCGCTGATAACGGTGAATGCCGGGAGCACGCAGAGACTTCGTTGTTCCGTGGACCCCGATGGCGGCAGCGCGCGGACGATGGTTCGCCGTGGCCGCGGCGAGACTCACCAGACCGAACAGCCCAAGCAGCGCACCGGAAACGATGCTGGTAAAGACGCGGCGCGGCTCCGCGGGGATGTCGCAGAACAACCGGTAGCCGAGATAAATGCTCAGGATCCCGATTGCGCCTTCGGCAACTCTGATCCACGCTGCGCCGTCTGTCATGTTGGTGGCTCCTTCGTTTGGCCTTAAGGAGCACGCCACGGGCCATCGGGCTAACAAGAGCAGAATGTGCGGATTCGCTTCGCCGCACACTCGCCGTCACCCTGTTGCCTGGCTGATTTCAACCACACTGCCTGCCAATACCACCACATTAAAGACCCGTTCATGAGGGGTATTTAATCGCGTGCTCCGTGACTTCACCCGATGGTGCCGCGTCTATCTGAGCGAACGGAGGGTGACACCATGCGGCGCACCTCAAAAACAGCAGCGATCGTGCTTCTTTCCGGCGCCTCTCTGGCGATGCCGGTTTTTGCGCAGTGGGATAGCTCCTATCCGCCCGCGCAGTCTTACGTCCCGCCGCCTTCGTGGACGCCGCAGCAGCAATACGCTCCGCACCAGGCGTATGCCGCGCCGCCGCAATACGGGCCGCAACAGTATCAGCAGCCTTACAATCAGCAGCCGCCGCAACAGCAGCAGCTCCTCTCGCCGCAGCAGCTCGACAATCTGGTCGCGCCCATCGCGCTTTATCCCGATCCCCTGCTCGGCCAGGTGCTCGCCGCGAGCACATATCCGATGGAGATCCAGCAGGCCGCCGAATGGGTGCGCCAGCGTCCCGGCATGAGCCCCGCGCAGCTCCTCGATGCCGCGCGCCAGATGAACTGGGATCCGACCGTGCAGGCTCTCGTCGCTTTCCCCGATGTTCTCGCCCTGCTCACGCGTGACCCGCAGTGGACCACCGATCTCGGCAATGCCTTCCTCGCCCAGCAGGACGGCGTCATGAACGCCATCCAGCAGATGCGCTCGGTCGCGCAGCAGAACGGCCAGCTCCGCAGCACGCCGCAGCAGATCGTGAGCGCGCAGCCTGGCGCCGGCTATGGACCCGCGCCCATCCAGATCCAGCCGGCCGATCCGCAGGTGATGTACGTCCCCTACTACAACCCCGCCGTCGTCTTCGGACCGCCCGTTTACGGCGTCTATCCTCCGCTCGGCTATCCTGCCGGCCTCGGCATCTTGTTCGGCGCCGCGACTCTCATCGGCTCTCTGTTCACCGGCTTCCTCACCTGGGGCGGATGGGGCTGGGGCCTGAACTGGCTGGCGCACGGGCTCTTCCTCAATGGCCTGTTCCTCGGCCATTTCGGATTCGGTGGCGGCGCTTATCGCGGCGCCGTCTTCGCGCGCGGCTACAGCGCGCCGGTGGCCTGGACGCATAATCCGGTGCATCGTCTCGGTGTCCCGTATTCCTCCGCGTCCGTCGCCGGCCGCTTCGGCGGAACCTTCAACGGCTATCGCGGCGCATCTTCATTCCGCCCTGCCACGCCGGCCTTCAGCGCCCGCTCCTACGCCAGCACAGGGTTCCGCTCGCCGGGATACTCCTCTTCGTACAACTACCGTCCAGCCGCGCCGTCGTACAGCCGGCCGTATGCCACGCCGGCCATGCCCCAGCGCTCGTCTGGCTACTCTTCGCCCTCCCTCAGGGGCACGATGTCGGGAAGCTTCACGCCACAATACTCGGCGCGTAGTTCGTTGCCCTCCGGCGGATTCGGAAGTTACGGCCCGGCGCGCGCGTTCAGTGGCGGCGCGCAGCATTTCAGCGCCCCGAAATCCTCCGGCAACGCGGGCGGCAGTCACTTCTCCGCGCCGCACTTCTCGGGCGGGGGCCACGCCTCCGGAGGGCACTCTTCGGGCGGCCATTCCGGCGGTCACCACCGATAACCGCATTTTGCGCTTCAGTCCATCAC
The DNA here is from genome assembly GCA_035624885.1 of Bryobacteraceae bacterium. Taxonomy (GTDB): domain Bacteria; phylum Acidobacteriota; class Terriglobia; order Bryobacterales; family Bryobacteraceae; genus BOG-234. The sequence continues at coordinate 6,107 of DASPQQ010000096.1, forward strand.
GAGAACGGCGATCTTGCGCGTGAGTTCCTCGCCGTTCCGGTCGAGGAACTCGCTGGCGGTTTTTTCGAACGTGCCGCTGTGCAGGAATGCCTTCGAGTAAGACTGCACCAGCTTCACGGCTTGGCCGGGGCCAAACTGCTCCCGGTGCCGCGCCGCCAGCCCGATCAGCAGCGCGCGAATGATCGCGTAATGCGTGGCCAGCAGCAGATACGCGTTCTTCATCGATTCCCGGCTGGAGTCGATTGCGAACCGCTGATCCGGCCGTTTCTTCCGGTAAGGGAACAGCGTCCGGAACATGTAATTGATCAGGTAGTTCTCGAGCACATGCTCATGCTCGCGGACGAACGGCAGGAACCAGGTCCTGAGTGCTCCCTGATAGCGCTCCGCCAGTTCCTCCATGCTGGATTTCGCGTTCCACTCGAGCCCGAGCATGAACTCCCGGTAGCACTCGATGAAGCGCGGTGACGTGTAATCCGCGCCGAGCCGCGCCACGATCAGCTCGAGCGCCGTCTCCAGTTGCAGCGCCGGATTCCCCTTCTGGCTCAGGAGCAGCTCATCGAGCGCGCCGGTGCGCAGACAGCGCAGATGGTCCTCCATCACGCCCGCCGCGCGCTCGATCTCCATGTCGGCGATCCGGTCAATCGCGCAGCCGAGCGAAACGATGCGTTGCCACAGCGGCCGCGAGCGCTCGCGGATCACCTCCATCATGAGGCTCCGCACGCGGTGCACGCTGTCATCCGGAACGTCGTTGGCGAGCAGCACGACCGAGCCCGCGCGATACGGCTGTCCATCGCCCTCGCGTTCTTCGAAGCGCATCGCGTCCGGGTCGAGCAGCACCAGGCGCGCCGCTTCCGGACACGAAAGATGCAGCGAGCGTTCGAGCACCCCGCCCGTGATGCTCACCACGCGCGGGAACATGCTGCAGAGATCCGCGATATACGGCTCGCCGAGCGTCTTCTGGATCGCGCACAGGCCATCAAGCAGCGCCGGGCAGCGCGTCCCTTCGAGTTTGATCCTTGCGAAATCTCCTGAAGAAGTGCGGGCCGGATTGATCTCCACCAGCGTCGAAAGTACTTTGCCGGCTACCTCCGGCAGCGCCGGATTCTGATACTTCCCGTAAGTCGCTTCGTCGACCAGGATTCCCCAGCCGTCGCAGCAGGTGTCTTCGCATTCGGGTCCGATGCAACGGAAGCGTTCATACGCGCGAGGCTCCCTCACTCTTTGCACATTCGCCATGTCGCGCTCGAAGTGTACCATCCCGCGCGCGCCTGCGGCCCGGGCTAACGGATCAGATTTGTGCCGATGCGATTCCCGCCATGCGCAAGCTGCGCGGCGCGGATCGCCGCTTCGCTCGAGCGATACAACTCGAGCAATCTGTTACCGCGTTCGGACTCGGTCATGGGGCTCTCCTGCCACTCGGGGCAGGGCATCGGAGACGCGTTCCCGGCGGGCGACGAACAAGGCGTAGTGATCAAAGGGCACCAGTGGTCTACCACGTACTTATCGCGGATGCCCTCGCGATTTCGAGCCGAAACCCTCGAGGCCGTACGAAATAAAGGGGATAGCCGGAGCCGGGCCGGCGGGGCTACTACTGTGCGCCCGGCCGTTCTGTCACCACCGGCCGCAGCGGCAGCGTGAACGAAAGCGGCGCCGGCGCCGGATTAAAGCACTCCCTGTGGCCCAACGCGCCGCTCGAGATCGTGGACGGAGCGAAGACCAGTGTGCAACTCGCGTTCATCGGACCCGATGCCCGGACGGCCGCTTCATTCAGCTGGCCGCGAATTACCCTGGTAACACAGTCAAGCCGGACGCCGCAGCGTGACTCCCTCCGCATGCGGCACCGCACGCACCGTCTTTCGCCGGTCGGGCGCGCGAAACTCCTTGTGACAGTTAAAGCACCGGTACTTGCGGGTATCCGTGAGACCGGAGATCACAAATTCCAGGCCCGTCCGCTGGCGGATCGCCAGTTCATCCGAGTTGCAGGACGGGCATCGCAAGCGGCCCGTGCGCGGTTTCTTGCTTCTGAGGCGGCCGAGGAGAGCAAAGATGGACATATGAAGGCCA
>DASPQQ010000097.1:0-2113 GCA_035624885.1 Bryobacteraceae bacterium
CTGCCAACCCTCCATAGGCACAACATGAAGGTCTACGTTGATGTTGTTGACGAAGTTGAACATCTGCGCCAGCTCGCCTATCGTCATCGCGTAGCGGACGGGCATCGGATAGTATCCGGTAAACGACGTGCGGCCAGGGTCCAACGTGGGACCCTCGATCAGGTCTCCGCCGAGCGGGTTGGGACGATCGAGGATCACAAACGAAATCCCTGACTCCTTGGCCGCCTCCATACAGTAGGCCATCGTTGTGACGTAAGTGTAGAAGCGAACACCGGCGTCCTGAATGTCGAAGACGAGGACGTCGATATTACGGAGCATCACCTCAGTCGGCCGGCGAACCGTGCCGTAGAGGCTGTAGATGCGAAGCCCTGTGGCCGGGTCCGTGCTATCCGCCACGGATGAGTTCGCGTCGGCTCCAATGCCGTGCTCCGGGCTGAAGAGCGCCACAAGCGTGACGCCCGGCGCACGGGCGAGCACGTCGATCGTCCGGCGGCCCCGCCAATCGACGCCGGTCTGATTTGTCACCAGGCCGATGCGCTTTCCGCGAAGCAGCGCGAAATTCTGTTCCTCTAGAACAGCGATCCCGACCCGCACACGAGGCCCGCTTGTCGGCGCGGCGCCGTCCTGCGTCGCGAGGCCATGCGCAACGGGCGGCTGTATGAATGAAAGCCCTGCGATGGCAAGCGCGAGAATCGGTAGATGGGAACGGAAACGAAACATCGATCGAGACGCTCGATTGTGCGGTGGAAAACCGCGTGCTATATACAGCTACGGGATGCAGTCGTCAACGAAGAACGCCCGCGGCAGATTCCATGCGTAAATTGGGGCGGTCGACGGCGGCGCTGACTCTCGTCGCGCTATTCTCTCTCATGACACCCTCCGCACGCTCACAAAAGAAACCGCCGAAGAAATCTCAGCCAGCGGCTACGAGCGCGTGGGTCGAGCAGACGCTCAAGAAGATGACTCTGCGCGAGAAGCTCGGGCAGATGCTGATGGTCACGTTTTTCGGCGTCTTCGACTCGGCCGAGAGCCCGGAGTACAAGGAAGTCCTTCACCAGGTCGAAGAGAATCACGTCGGCGGCCTGATTATCGTCACCGATCGTGGGCCGCTGGGGCTGGAGCGCAGCCAGGTCTATCCCACGGCGGTGATTACCAACGAACTTCAGCGCCGCGCGAAGGTCCCCCTGATCATCGGCGCCGATTTCGAGGCCGGTACCGGGATGCGCCTCGACGAGGGCACATCGTTTCCTTCTGCAATGGCCATCGCCGCAACCGGCGATCCGAAGCTCGCCTACGAAGCCGGGAAATACACCGCGCTCGAAGCGCGCGCCGGTGGAGTGCAATGGGTCTTCGCACCCGATGCGGACGTCAACAATAATCCGGACAATCCGATCATCAATATCCGTTCGTTTGGCGAGGATCCCGCGACCGTAGCGCAATACGTGAGTGAATTCGTGCGCGGAGTCGAAGAGAACGGCGCCATCGCCACGGCAAAGCACTTCCCCGGGCACGGCAACGTCGGCGTCGATTCGCATATTTCGCTGCCAACGGTTCCGGGCGCGCGAGCCGACCTGGAGAAGACGGAGTTGGTTCCCTTCCGCGCCGCCATCGCTGCGGGCGTCAGTTCGATCATGCCGGGCCATCTGGCGGTTCCCGCGTTCGAGCCCGATCCAGATGTTCCCGCGACCCTTTCGACCAACATGCTCACCGGGCTGCTGCGGGACGACATGAAATTCCGCGGCCTCGTGATCACGGATGCGCTCGACATGGGGGGCGTCACATCCAGCTACTCGCCCGGCGAAGCCGCCGTCCGCTCGGTCCTCGCAGGCACCGACGTGCTACTGATGTCGCCCTCTCCCGACGCGGCAATTGCCGGCCTCGAGGAAGCCGTCAAATCCGGCCGCATCTCGGAAAAACGGATCGATGCGTCTGTGCGCCGAATTCTGTCCGCGAAGTCGCGTCTCGGCCTGAACAAGAATCGGTACGTCGATGTGCCGCACCTAAACGAGAATTTTGGGCGCCCAGAATACGAGAGTGCGGCACAGAGCATCGCCGACCGCGGAGTCACTCTTCTTCGCGATACGCCCTGGCTTCTGCCGCTGGATTCGACCAA
>DASPQQ010000098.1:0-18121 GCA_035624885.1 Bryobacteraceae bacterium
GCAGACGACGAGTCGTTCAAGATTACCGCGCCCACCAAGCCTTGAGCCGGCGTGGGAGCCGGGCGCCTTCAGGCGGCTTCAGCCGCAATGCGACTTTCAGTCGCCAAAGGATTCTACCGGCTTTCAGCCGGTAGTCATCAATTTCCACTGCCGGGCGGCAGCACACTGTGATGCGAAAGCCACAGCGTCCCCGGGTTTTGTTTCCTGAATTCAACCATTTAGCTGTTGGCTACCGGTGTGCCCGGCGGATCGCAATGACCAAAGGCTGTCTCGCGATCCTTGTCCTGGCACTCCCCGCCTTCGCCGGCCAGGCGCTGTTGCGCGACGCCGAGGAAGCCAACGTCAATCAGCGGTATTTCATCGAAAGCGTTTCCGTCGGCGGCGTCGAGCTGAGCGAACTGGAGGATTCCCGCCTGCCTTCGACCCTCCGAGAGAGGCTCTTCGCCCTCGTCGGCCAGCACTGCGACACCGCCGCGCTCGAAGCTCTGGCGGGCGAGATCCGCAAACAACTGCACTTCCGCGAAGTGACCGAGCACCTCTCGAAAGGCAGCGGACCGGATCAGGTCCGCGTCAATTTCGAGATTGTGCACAAGGACCTCGGTTTCGATGTCTCGCTGCCCCGGTTCCTCTATCACTCGCAGCAGGGGTTCACCGGCGAAGTCGATGCCAGCACCCGGTATAAAGAGAATGTGCTGATGTTCGGCGTGGTCAGCAACGGCGACGACCTGACCGAGCGGTATTCCGGCATCGCGGCCCGCTTCGAAAGCCATGCGTTTGGCAGCCAGATCTTCGGCCCGGACAAAATGCGCGCCGATGTGACCTTCGAGGATTATCACGAGCTCTGGAACAGCGCGACCATCAGCGCGCTCGGTCCCGGCGAACCGGAACTTTACCGCGCACGCTGGAACGTGGCGCCGGAGGTCTCGTTTGCGGTGGTTGCGCCGGTGACGGTGTCGCTCGGCGCCAGCTTCCAGCACACCGAATCGGAGCTGCCGGGGCAGCCGGACCGGACCGCGAACGCCGCCACGCTCGACGTGCGCGCTCACAAGCGCAATGTCGAAGCGCATTACAACCTCCGTGTCGCCACGAAGGCGCTCGGTTCGACCTACGCCTATGCGCGGCACCTCGTCTCTTTCCGCTATCAGGTCCACAGCGGGCGCCACACGCTGACGAACGAAAGCATGGCGGGATCGATCACCGGCGATGCGCCGTTCTTCGAACGCTTCGTGCTCGGCAGCAGTTCCACCCTCCGCGGCTGGGACCGTTACGAGATCGACCCGCTCGGAGGCAGCCGCGTGGTTCACAATGAAGTGAGTTACGGTTATCGGATCGGCGAGGGAACCGTGGAAGGTTTTTACGACTCAGGCGCGTTGTGGCAATCCGACCGCGCGGCGCAACTTCGCCATTCGCTCGGGTTTGGATATCGGCAGGGTATTTTTGTCATGACCCTCGCGTTTCCTTTGCGCGATGGCCGGGTTGAACCAGTATTCATGGCCGGGATGAACTATTGAAGCAGCGGGTATCAAACCAGCAGGTGAAGCGGAGGGCTTTTCTCGCGGCGCTCGTGGCGGCGACAGCCGTGTGCGCGTACGCGGTCACCACTTCCGCGCCGCAGCTTCTGGTGCATCTGGATGGCGATTTTCTCCGCATCAGCCTGGCCCATCTCGATTTCCTGAACGGCAAGCCGCTCGACCGGCTGAAGGACGGCGCATCGGTGGCGTTCCTCGGGCAGCTCACCGTTACGACGTCGCCCAATGCGATCAAGCCGGCCGCGCGTTCCGTGGCCCGCTTTGCCCTGAGCTATGACATCTGGGAAGAACGCTTCTCGGTGACCAAGGTCGGCCAGACGCCGGATGCGCGGCGCGCCGCTTCGCACCTTTCCGCGCAGGCCGCCCAGAACTGGTGCATCGATAACCTGACGGTCGACCTGACGCAGCTTCCCGACACCGAATTCTGGGTGCAGCTCGATCTGCGCGCTGAAGACCCGCGCGATCAGCTGGGCATCATCGGGGAACCGGGCATCAATCTCACGCGGCTGATCGAAATCTTCGGGCGGCCCGCGCGCGGCGCGCAGCCGCGCTGGCTGCTGACCAGCGGACCCTTCCGTCTGGCCGATCTCCGCAAAGGACCGCGCGGGTGAGCCTGCGGACGAGGCTCGCCCTGGTCTTCATCGCGGCGACGCTCATCCCGCTCGGCGCCACGGTCTGGGTCACCACCGCACTGCTCGATCGCAGCCTGCGGCTTTCGCCGGTCGATCAGCTTTCCGGTCTTTCGCGTTCGCTCGAGAAGACGGGCCGCGAGTATTACCAGCAGGCGTGCGAGCAACTGAAGGCCGACGCGCTGGCGGGCCGCGCGACTCCCGCCGTGGCGCCCGCGGCCATCGCGGACTTCGAGGCGAGCGACGAAGGGGAGCGATTTGTTCTGACCGGCAACGGCGGCAGTCAGCTGCTGTATCTCATGAAAACGCCCGAAGGCGTGACCGCGTGGCAGCGGCCGCTCGCCATGCGCATGCAGGACCTTTCGCGGCAGTACAGCGACGCGCGCCGCACGGTGAGCAGCCTCTCCGAGCTGCGCCGCGGTTTCTTCTTCACCTGGGGATTGCTGGCCGCGGCCATCTGGCTGGTGGCCCTGAGTCTCGTGTGGCTGGCCGCGACGCGCTTCAGCCGGCCGATCGTGAAGCTCACCGAAGCGCTCAAGAGCCTGGCCGCCGGCGATTTCCGGATTCGCGTTCCGACCGAACGCACCGACGAGATCGGACTTGCCACCGAAGCTTTCAACCGCACGGCCTCGCAGCTCGAACACAGCCGCGACCGTCTCGTTTACCTCACGCAGCTTGCCAGCTGGCAGGTGCTGGCGCGCAAGACGGCGCATGAGGTGAAGAATTCGCTCACGCCCATCCGGCTCACCGTGGAAGAGATGGTGGCGCGCTCCAACGAGCCCGACAAGGCCTTTCTCGAAACAGCCGCCGGAATTGTGGTCGATGAAATCGAATCGCTCGAACGCCGCATTCGCGCGTTCTCCGAGTTCTCGTCCGAACCGCCCGTATGTCCGCAGCCGCTCGATCTGCATCAGCTTGTCGAGGAGCGCATCGCGTTTCTGAAATCGGCGCACCCGGAAGTGCGCTACGCGGTGGAAGTGGCGGAAAGCACGCCGAGCGCGCTGGCGGATGAAGACCTGGTCAAAGGGATTCTGGTCAATCTGCTGGAAAATGCGGCCGAGGCCGCGGGCGATGGCGGACAGATTCTGACGCGCGTGTGTCCGCTCGAAGACCGCGTGGCGATTGAGGTGCACGATTCGGGTCCGGGGCTGAGCGAAATGGCGCGCACCTCGCTCTTCCAGCCGACCATTTCGTTCAAGAAGCGCGGCATGGGTCTGGGGCTTTCCATCGCGCGCAAGAGCGCTCTGCTTTCGGGCGGCGATATTCTGCTCATCGCCGGCGAATTGGGGGGCGCGGGTTTTCGGGTTTTATTGCCGGGGGTGAACGGTGCCGTCGCGGCGCATTCTGGTCGTTGACGACGAAGAGAATATCGGGCGCTCGCTGCGCATGATTCTGGAGCGCGAGGGGTATCAGTTCAACGCGCTCTCCTCCGCGGCGGAACTGCGCGCGTTTCCCGACCGCTCGCGCATCGACCTGTTTCTGCTCGATGTGCGGCTGCCCGATGCCAACGGCATCGACGTGCTGCGCGAGCTGATTGCCAACGACATCACGGCGCCCGTGATCATGATCTCCGGCCACGCGACGATCGCACATGCGGTGGAAGCGACGCGCGCCGGAGCATTCGACTTCCTCGAAAAACCTCTCGGCCGCGACCGTGTTCTGCTGGCCGTACGCAACGCGCTCGAGCAGGGCACGCTGCGCTCGGAGAACCGGCGGCTGCGCGAGAGCGTGGGGCCCGGCACGAAGATGATCGGCACGAGCCCGGCGTTCGAGCGCGTGGTGGAACAGGCCGGGATGGCGGCGCGCTCGGATGCGCGCGTGCTGCTCATCGGCGAATCGGGCACCGGCAAGGAGCTGCTGGCGGCTTATATCCACGAGCAGAGCCCGTTTGCCGACGGTCCGTTCGTCAAGGTGAACTGCGCGGCGATTCCCGGCGAACTGATTGAAAGCGAACTCTTCGGCCACGAAAAAGGCTCGTTCACCGGCGCGACCTCCATGCGTCGCGGCAAGTTCGAACTGGCCGATAACGGAACGCTCTTCCTCGACGAAATTGGCGATCTCCACGCCAATTCGCAGGCGAAACTGCTGCGGGTCTTGCAGGAAGGCGAATTCCATCGCGTCGGCGGCGAGCAGACGATTCGCGTGAACGTGCGGGTGGTGTCCGCCACCAATCGCGATCTGCAGGCCATGGTGGCGCAGGGAAAGTTCCGCGAAGATCTCTACTATCGCGTGAGCGTGGTGCCGTTGCGCGTTCCGGCGTTGCGCGAGCGCCCGCAGGACATCCGGCCCATGGCCGAATATTTCCTCGACGACTTTTCGAAGCGCAACGGATTCCGCCGCCGCGAGTTCGATCCCGAAGTCTGGGAAGTGTTCGCGCGCTGCAAATGGCCGGGCAACGCGCGCGAGCTGCGCAACGTGGTGGAGCGCATGGCGATTCTCTCGCCGGGCGATGTCATCGATGTCGCCGCCATCCCGCTGGAGCTGCGGCTGCCCCGCGACAACAGCGCGCGCACCAGCGTGCAGGAAGCGCGCGAATCGGCCGAACGCGAACACGTGATGCGCGCCCTCGATGAAGCCGGCTGGAACGTGTCGAGCGCGGCGCGCGCGCTCGGCATGGAACGCACCAACCTCCACAAGCGCATCCGCGCGCTCGGTCTCGTTCGCGGAAAATGATCCGCTCCCTTCTGCCGGAGTTGATGGACGCGCCGGACTTCCCCGCATCCAGACTGGCCGAAGTGCATCGCGACCTCGCGCGGATTCACGGCTGGCTTGGCAGCTTCGAGACCATCGAGCGTTTCCTCCGCAAAGACGAAAGGCCCATTCGCCGCGTGCTCGATGTCGGATGCGGCGACGGGCGGCTGCTGGCATATCTGCGCGAAAGGCTGAACGTCGATGTGGCCGGCGTGGATCTGAGGCCCGGACCGGGCAGCGGCATCCCGATCGTCAACGCCGACGCGACGCGCGATCCGCTTCCCGAGGCCGACGTGGCTGTCTCGATGCTCGTCTCGCATCACCTCACGCCGGACGAGAACATCGCCATGATGCGCAACGTGGGCCGCTACGCGCGGCGCTTCCTCATTCTCGATCTGATCCGCCATCCGCTGCCGCTTTGCCTGTTCACGCTGTTTTTCTGCCCTTTCATCGGGCCGGTTTCCGCGCAGGATGGCCGGCAATCGATCCGGCGGTCCTACACGCCGGATGAGTTTCGCGGCCTCGCGGGCGCGGCGCTGGACGGCTCGGGCGGCACGGTGGAGATTGACGTCCCGCGCTGGCTCTCCCGGCAAGTGGTGGACATTCGCTATAGTCGCTGAATGAAGATCGGCATCACCTGCTATCCCACGTACGGAGGCAGCGGCATCGTAGCCACCGAGCTCGGCCGCGAACTGGCGGCCCGCGGACACGAGATTCATTTCATAACCTACTCCAATCCCATCCGGCTCGAACCGGGCCTGCCTCGCATCCGCTATCACGAAGTTGAAGTTTCAAATTACCCGTTGTTTCAGTACCCGCCTTACTGCCTGGCTCTGGCTTCGCGTATGGCGGACGTGGCCGAGAATTACGATCTCGATCTGCTGCACGTCCATTACGCCATCCCGCACTCGATTTCGGCCATGCTGGCGCGGCAGATGACCGCGGGAGGGAACCGGCGGCTCCCGTTCGTCACCACGCTGCACGGCACGGATATCACGCTGGTCGGCGCGGACCGTTCCTATTACGGGATCACGAAGTTTTCGATCGAACAATCCGACGGCATCACCTGCATCAGTGAGGATCTGCGCCGCGAAACGGTGAAGATCTTCGGCATCGCCAACGAAATCCGCGTCATCTGGAACTTCGTCAACTGCGACACCTACAAGCCCGACCCCGAGCGGCGCGGCCGCGAGCAGTATGCGCCGAAGGGCGAGAAGCTGCTGATTCACCTCTCGAACTTCCGCCCCGTGAAGCGCGTGCTCGACTGCATCCGTATCCTCGCCGAGGTGCGGAAGAGCGTCGACGCGCGCCTGCTGATGGTCGGGGACGGCCCGGAGTGCGGGCCGGCCGAGCATCTGGCCCACACGCTCGGGGTGGGCGCTCACGTGGAGTTTCTCGGCAAGCGCCCGCAGGTGGAGGAACTGATTCGCCTGGCCGATGTGCTGCTGATGCCGAGTGAAATGGAATCGTTCGGACTCGCCGCGCTCGAAGCCATGGCATGCGGGGTTCCTGTGGTCGCAACCCGCGTGGGCGGCGTGCCGGAACTGATCACGCACGGTGAGGACGGTTTTCTCGAACAGGTGGGCGATATTGCGGGTATGGGCGCGCGCGTTACGGAACTGCTGAGCGACAGCGCGCTGCACGCCCGCATGGCCGCGCGTGCCCGCTCAACCGCAACCGGCCGCTTCTCCGCCGACCATCTCGTGCCGCAGTATGTTCAGTATTACGAGGAAGTGCTGAACCGCTGATGCAGAGCCGGAGGCTCCAGTCCGTCGACGCGCTGCGCGGATTCGTCATGGTGATCATGGCGCTCGACCACACGCGCGAATACTTCCACAGCGCCGCGCAGCAGTTCCAGCCGGAGGACCTGGCCCGCACCACGGCGGCGATCTTCCTCACGCGCTGGATCACGCACTTCTGCGCCCCGGTTTTCCTGTTCACGGCGGGGATCGGGGCTTATTACTGGATGATGCGCGGGCGCACGCGCGCCGGGCTTTCGCGGTATCTGGCGAAACGCGGGCTCTGGCTCATCCTGCTCGAACTCACGGTGCTGCGCCTCGCCTTCACGTTCAACGTCCTGGCCGGACCGGTTCTGCTCACGATTCTCTGGGCCATCGGATGGTCGATGATCGCGCTTGCGTTCCTCGCGTGGCTGCCGGTGCGCTGGCTGGCGGTGGTCAGTATTGCCGGAATCGCGCTGCACAATCTCGCCGACCCCGTTCGCGGCGGCTCGTTCTGGATGGTGCTGCATCGCCAGGGTCTCATCCATCTGGCCGGGCTGCCGGTCATCGTCGCTTATCCGCTGATCCCGTGGATGTTCGTCATGTCGGCGGGATTCTGTTTTGCGCCTCTCGTGGCGAACCGCCGTTTGCTGCTTCGGCTCGGCATGGCCCTGACTCTCGCATTCGTGCTGCTTCGCGCTCTCAACGTCTACGGCGATCTGCGCCCCTGGTTGCAATACACGCCGCACGCCTGGCTGTCGTTTCTGAACACGACGAAGTACCCGCCGTCGCTCGACTTCCTCCTGATGACCCTCGGCCCCGCTCTGCTGCTGCTCGCGTTCTTCGAATCGAGGCCGATGGAGAAGAATCCGCTCCTCATCTATGGCCGTGCGCCGCTTTTCTATTTCCTCGCGCATCTCTTTCTCATCCATCTGCTCACCATCCTCTTCGCCGTGGTCCGCTACGGTCCGGCCGGGTTTGTGCTCGACCCGCAGGCTTCGAAGCTCCCGCAATACGGGTACAGCCTGGCGGTGGTTTACGCGATCTGGGCTATGGTCGTGGCCCTGATGTATCCGGCCTGCCGCTGGTACGAGCGCATCCGCCCGTCGAGCGCTAATCTGAAGGCGTGGCGCGCTTCCCGATCTGCTGCTTTTGCGTCTTATCGCTCGGCTGCCTCGCCGCGTCCGCCCAGACCAGGAACATCCCCGACCTCTGGAATGGCCTGACCCATCTGAAACATACCCTCGGAAACGCGCCTCTAACGGCCATCGAACGGCAGGATATTTATCGCGTCATCGACGCCGATGAGCATAGCTCCTTTTCAGCGGGTGAGCAGCAGAAGAACGGAAGACTGTTTTGAGCTCTCCTGTGGGCGAAGTGGCGTTGGCAGCGGATGGCACAAGGCAGATCATTGCTCTCAGCCCGGCGTGTGGCACCAATTGCGAAGTCTGGCTGTTCGTTCGGGATGCCGGGCATCTGCGCCCCGTCCTGAGGCCAGTTGGGACCAGCCTCGGGATCGGGAAGACCTCGACGCGCGGTTTTCCGGACATCGTGGCAAGCGAGCATATGACCGGGTATGAGCAGCTCTATACCCTCTACCGCTGGCATGGGCGGAAATACGTTCAGGCTGATTGCCATGGCGAGCAGTACGACCGCGACGACCCCGACAAACCGCCGAAAATTGTCGGCTGCAACCCAGCTGGCGCCGTTCTTCGGGTGCCCCCCCAGCCCCGGCCTGGTCGATAGGACATGTAACCTTTCCTCAGAACGGCGGTTTTCCTCATTTGACAGCGCCGAGCACCACCGACCACGAACTGATGAGTGCCGTCGCGCGGGGAGAGCTTGCCCGGATGAGCGAAATCTATCAGCATCGGCACCGTCCCCTCTTCCGCTTCTTCTTCCGGCTGACGGGCCGGCAATCGACCGCCGAAGACCTCGTCCACGAGGTCTTCCTGCGTATGATCCGCTACCGGCATACCTATCAGTCGGGCGACGAGTTCGAGGCCTGGATGTACCGGATCGCGCGCAACGTGCTGGCGGACCAGTCGAGGAAATACCGGCTCGAAGCGCCCGCGGTCGATGGCGAGATGGAAGCCGTGGCGAGCGCCCATCCTTCACCCTTTGATGCCGTGATGAAACAGCAGGATCTGGCCATGCTCTACCGCGCGATGCGGGACCTCGCGGACGATAAACGCGAACTGCTGGTGCTCAGCCGGTTCCAGGGGCTCACTTACGAACAGATTGGGGAGATTGTGGGGTGCGAAACCGGCACCGCCAAAGTGCGGGTGTTCCGGGCGATGAAGGAATTGGGCCGGATCGTCTCCGAGCTCAGGAGGGAAAAAGCATCATGATGTGCGGCCACGCGAAAGAACTGATGGCAGCGTCGTGGCTTCGCGAGCTGAATCCGGCGGACGAAGCCGCTCTGAAACAGCATCTGGCCGAGTGCGCCGAGTGCGGCGCCGAGATGACGGCGCTGACCGCGATGTGGCACCGGCTGGGCGATCTGCCGGCGCCCGAGCCGAGCCGCGCGCTCGATGTCCGCTGGCAGGCCACGCTCGAATCGCTCGCGCCGAAGCCGGGGCCGGTGAAATGGAACTGGAGCAATCTCTGGCCGCGCTCGCTCGAGTGGCAGATGGCTGTGGCGGCGGCGTGTCTCGTGTTCGGGCTCGCTCTCGGGCTCTTCATCCCCCGGCAGGATGGCGAGATCCGGCAACTGCGCAGGGAGATCACGGCCACGCGCGATATGGTGGCGCTCTCGCTTCTGCAGCAGCAATCGGCGACCATGCGCCTGCGCGGCGTGGATTATTCGGGGCGGATGCCGAGTCTCGAACCGGAGATCGTGCAGGCGCTCATCCACGCGGTCAACGAGGACCCGAGCGTGAATGTGCGGCTGGCCGCGATCGACGCGCTGGGCAAAGCGGCCGGAAGCGGCGGGGTGGTGGCCTCCCTGGCCCAGTCGCTGCAGGGGCAGGATTCGCCCATGGTGCAGGCGGCGCTGATCGATTACCTGGTGGACGCGCGCAACCCCCAGGCGGTGAGCGCCATCGAGCAGTTCGAGAAACAGCCCAATCTGGACCCGGCGGTGCTCGAACGGGCGCGCTCAGCCGTGAAGCAGCTCGGCAGGAACTGAAGAGGAGAAGAAACGAATGTATTACCAGAAAATTGCGCTGGCAGTGTCGGTGTGCGCTCTGGTCTCCGCGCTTTATGGCGCCGCGCCTCGCTGGACGGCCGAGGCCCGGGAAGCCATCCGCCACACCTTTTCGCGAGACGCTGCGATCGACGTGGACAACATCAACGGAACCATCGAGATCATCGGCGACAACGGGACTACGATGCGCGTGGAAGGCGAGAAGATCATCCGGGCGGAAGACCAGATGGAACTCGATCGCGCGAAACGCGAAGTGACGCTCGATATCAACGAGAAGGATGGCGTCGCGCAGCTCTATGTGAATGGCCCGTTCCGGCATCACGACGGCGGCGGCAACGACCATGGCTTCCATGAACGGGAAGACCGGCATTATGAGGTGACGTATAACCTGACGGTGCATGTGCCGCATGCAACCGAACTCCGCCTGCGCGATGTGAATGGCACGATCCGCGCCGGGCAGACGAGCGGCAAGTTCGGGATCAGCGGCGTGAACGGGGCAGTAACGATGAATTCCGTGGCCGGCACGGGCAGTGTCCGGACAGTGAACGGTGAAATCAACGCCACCTTCACGGAGAGTCCGAAAGCCCCGCTTGAGTTCAAAACCGTGAACGGGAAGATCGATACGACTTTTCCAGGAAGCCTGGCGGCCGACATCCGGGTAAAGACCCTGAACGGCGGAGCTTTCACGGACTTTGAGGCCGCGAACCTCCCGGATGAGACGACGGCAAAGAGCGGCAACCGCGGCAATGTCTTCCGTCTCGACAAATCGAAGCATCTCCGCATCGGCAACGGCGGGCCGGAATTGAGTTTTGAAACCGTCAATGGCAGCATCAGTATCAGGAAGGGAACCGCGCAATGAAGTCTTTTATCGTCTTCGCCGCCGTCGTGGCGTTGGCCGGTGTTGCCGCCGCGCAGGATGCGGCGCAGATCACCCAGGACGGAACAAAAATCACGGTTCCGCTCTCCAATCCGGCGCAGCCGGCCACCGTCAAACTGAGTATGGTCCGCGGCAGCATCACCATTACGGGCTCGGCCAGCCAGCAGCAGGTGATCGTCGAATCGAGCGGCGGAAGCGGACTGACGCGGGGACGGCGCAATCGCGAGACGACGCCGCCGCCCGGAATGCACCGCATCGACATGGGCGACAACTCCGAGGTGGTCGAAGACCATAACGTGGTCACGATCAAGCCCGGCCTGGGCGGCCGCGAGCACATCGACATTCAGGTTCCAGCCACCACGAACCTCGAGATCAAGGCCGTGGACTGCGGCGGGATCGACGTCACCGGTGTCACCGGAGATATCGATGTGGAATGCACCAACGGCTCGCTCGATCTGCGCAATGTTTCGGGTTCGGTTGTCGCCCACACCCTGAACGGCAGCATCAACGTGGTGATGGACAAGGTTGCCGAAGACAAGGCGATGTCGTTCACATCGCTCAACGGCAAGGTGGAGGTGACGCTTCCGGCCGATACCAAAGCGCGGCTGCGCATCAAGACCAACAACGGCGCCGTCTTCACCGACTTCGATGTGGAGATGGAGAAGGACAGCAGCAAACCGGTGGTGGAGGATGGCCGCGGCCAGGGCGGCAAATACCGCATCCGCATGGACCGCGGCGTCTATGGCACGATCAACGGCGGCGGCCCCGAGTATCTCTTCCAGACCATGAACGGCGAGATCCTGATCCACAAGAAATAGCCGCGCGCCCATGAACGAAAAATAATTTCCCCTCCCTCTGTATCCGCCGCCTGCCTGACTCTATACTCAAAGCACTTGCTGTCAGGCAGGCCCGATGTTCCCCACCACACCGCCCTACTATTACCTGCTGGTAACGGTATTCTTCGCCTTCTGGCTCGTGCGGCGCGAACGCCTCGGCACCCTGATTCTCATCTGCGCGGCCAATCTCTTCTTCTATTCGCGCTCCGGGCTGATCTATCTCGCGCTGATTCCCGCCGCGGCCGGAATTGATTACCTGCTCGGCGGCGCCATCGCCCGCACCGAGCAACCCAACTTACGCAGACTTCTGGTCACCTGCAGCATCGCGATGAACGTGGGGCTGATCGTCACCACGAAGTTCGTCCTCTCGCTCAGTCTCTCTTTCTATGCGTTCCAGGCCCTGACTTACACGCTCGATATCTACCGCGGCGACGCCAAACCCGCGCCCGGATTCGGCGAGTATCTCGCTTCGGTCACTTTCTTCCCGACGATCCTCGCGGGACCGATCACGCGCGTCTCGTCGCTCGTGCCGCAATGGAAATGGAAGGGCACGGTGCTGAGCGGCGAAGAAGGCGGCCGCGCGCTGTTTCTCATCGGCCTCGGGCTGTTCAAGAAGTTTCTGATCGCCGATTACCTCGCCAACAACCTCATCAATCGCGTCTTCGATCTGCCGACGCTCTACTCTTCAGGCGACGTCCTCGCCGCCGTCTACGCCTACGCGTTTCAGCTCTATTACGATTTCTCCGGCTATTCCGATATCGCGCTCGGCGCGGGATTGCTTCTCGGCATCCGCCTGCCCATCAACTTCAACGCGCCGTACACCGCGGCCAACATCTCGGACTTCTGGCGCCGCTGGCATATCTCGTTTTCCAACTGGCTGCGCGATTATCTCTTCTTCTCGCTGCCCGGCAAGCGCACCAAGGCGATGCCGTATCTGAATCTCGTCATCACCATGGCCATCGGCGGCCTCTGGCACGGCATCAGCTGGAACTTCCTGATCTGGGGTCTGCTGCATGGCATAGGCCAGGCCGTTTTCCGGCTCTGGCAGACGATGAAGCAACCGATGTGGCGCTGGGCGGCCTGCCTGCTCACGTTCCACTTCGTTCTCTTCGCGTGGATTTTCTTCCGCGCGGCAACGTTCGAAACGGCGATGCAGATCCTCGGCCAGATCGCCGCGCTGCGCCCCGCGACCGCCACCTTCGGCAACGTCTCGCCCGCGTTTCTCTTCGTGCTCCTCGCCGGCATTGCCGGCCACTTCATCCCGAAATCCTGGTCCGATACGAGCGTTGTCTGGTTTTCGAAAGCTCCGGCCGTGGTGCAGGCCGCGGCGCTCGCCGGACTTCTCCTTTCGATCCGCCTCGTGGCATCGTCGGGCGCCGCGCCGTTCATCTATTCACGGTTCTGATCTGTGCTGAGCATCGTCCTGAACAGCCCGCCCCGCAAGACCTCGCTCACCATCCTGACTTTCGGGCTGTTCGCCGCCGCCATTGTTCTGGTAAGCCGCTGGATGCAGCCGAAGCCGGCAGCGCTCAAACCTCCGCCTCCGCCGCAGACGAACGCGATTCCGTTTCTCGACGTACCCCCAGGCAGCCTCGACACTTTCTTCGCCTCCCTGCGCCGTACCGAAGCGAAAGAACCCGGCGCCGTCACCCGCATCCTGCACTACGGCGATTCGCCGACCACGGCCGATTCGATTACCGCCGACGTCCGCCGTCTCCTCCAGACGCGCTTCGGCGATGCGGGCCACGGCTTCGTCCTGATCGCCAAACCCTGGGCGTGGTACGGCCATCGCGGCATCAAGCTCGCCGGTTCGGGCTGGCGCATCCAGCCGGCCAGCCAGGCGCGGGCCAAAGACGGCATCCACGGAATCGGCGGCGTCAGCTTCACGGGCGAAACCGGCGCCAGTTCCTCGGTCACCCTCCCGGATGACAAATACTCCCGTGTGATCGTCTATTACCTTGCGCAGCCCGAAGGCGGCGATTTCACCGTCAGCGGCGCTCCCGAAGAAGGCGATGAAGAGAAGATAGAGGACGTGCAGACCGCCGGCGAATCAGGCAAGAAACCCGCTTTCGCGGAAATCCAGCTTCCGCCCGGCACCCGCACCGTCAGCCTTCGCGTGACGTCCGGATCGGTTCGTTTGTTCGGCTACCGTTTCGATAAAGAGCAGCCAGGCGTGCAGTACAACAGCCTCGGGATCAACGGCGCTCAGGTGCAGATGATCCTGCGCGCCTTCGAAACCACGCAGTGGACGGAAAACCTGCGCCACGAAGATCCCGCTCTCGTGGTGCTCAACTACGGAACCAACGAAAGCATCTATCCTCGTTATGTGGACGAGGAATATCCCGACGAGCTGCGGCGCGTGATCGCCGCCATCCGCACAGCCGTGCCCCATGCTTCGCTGCTGCTGATGGGCCCGATGGACCGCGGCGTCGCGAACGCGGGCGGCGAAGTCTCCACCGCGCCCACGCTCGAATCTCTGATCGCCGTGCAGAAGCGCGTCGCGGCCGAAACCGGCTGCGCGTTCTTCAATACTTTCGAAGCCATGGGCGGGGCCGGCACCATGGCGCGCTGGTATGCGTCGCGACCGCAGCTGGTCAGCGCGGATTACACGCACCCGATGCCGGCCGGCGCGGCCATTGTGGGAGAGCTTTTCGAAAAGGCGCTGCTGCAGGCTTACGAGCAGGTTCCGCAGCAATGAGATTCGCCGCCGCGCTGCTTGCCGCGCTCGCCTGCATCTGCGGTGCCCTGGCGCAGTCTTCCCAGACTTCGACGCCCCCGGCGCCGGCAAAGAAGACCGCGAAGAAGACAACGAAAAGAGCCAGGCGTCCCGCCGTGGCGCCGGTCTCTCCGGCCCAGCGCGCCGCGGCCCGCAAAGAGATCGAGGAAAAGGTCAGCGCGCTGCCCGCGGGCTTTGAAAACGAGGCCGCGCTGGCGAAATATTTCGCCGCGCTCCACCAGGCGCAGGCCACGGGCGCGCCCATCCACATCCTGCAGTTCGGCGATTCGCACACCGCGTCCGATGACTGGGTCAGCGCCATGCGCGCTCTCGCCCAGGCCCGCTACGGCGATGGCGGCCCGGGATTCGTCACCGCCGGCCATCCCTACCGCGGCTACCGGCGCTTCGATGCCTCGGGCACAAACTCCCCCGGCTGGAAAACTCAGGGCACCATGGCGCTCCGCGGCGACGAGTTTCAGGGACTCGGCGGCCTGAGTCTCTCCACGCAGTTGCCCAACCAGACCATCAGCCTCGCCGCCAGCGGCGAACTCCTCAGCATCTTTTATCTGCAGCAGCCCGGCGGCGGCGAAGTCCGGGTCACGGTGGACGGCGAAGCCTCCGGCACCATCTCCACCGATGGCGAAACCGGCCCCGGCCATTTCGAGCTCGAGTTGCCTCCCGGCCAGCACCAGCTCGTCCTCAAAACGCTCCATTACGCACCGGTGCGTCTGTTCGGCTGGACGCTCGACAATCGCCAGGGCATCACCTTCGAAACCCTCGGCATCAACGGCGCGCAGGCGCATGTCCTCCTCGGCTGGAACGAGCAGGTCTGGGCCGATGAACTCACCCGTCGCGCCCCCGCGCTGGTGATCGTCGCCTACGGAACCAACGAAGCCAACAGCCACCTCTTTACTCAGGACCAATACCGCTCCGACCTCACCTCCGTCATCGAGCGCATCAAACACGCCGCGCCCGAAGCCTCGATCCTCATGATCGGGCCGCCCGATTGCGGGCGCCTCAAACCGCTTCTGCATCTCGATGAAGTGGTGGACATCCAGCGCGAAATCGCCATCGGGGAAGGCGCCGCGTTCTGGGACTGGCGCCAGCACATGGGCGGCGCCGGCATGGTGAAGCGCTGGGTCACGGCCGGGCTCGCCCAGACCGATTACATTCATCTCACCGCCGAAGGCTACCGCATGCTCGGCCAGTATCTCTTCGCCCAGCTCGAAAACGCGGCGGGCAACGCAACGGAATAATACATGACCAGAACGCAGCAGATCGCAGAACTCGTGCGGAAGTGCTCGAAAAAGCCCACCCCGCCTGATCCGGAGGAACCTCTTTTCGATAACGGCTACCTCGATTCGTTCATCCTGACGGATCTGGTGCTCGAGCTGGAAAATGCCTTCGGCATCCGCATCCCGGATTCCGAACTGAATCCGCGCCGCTTCGAAAACGTGGAAAAGATCGAAGCCCTCGTCGAGAACCGCGCCACGAGATCCGCCGGCTGATGGCTTCCATCCTTTCCTTCGGCCGCTACGTTCCCGAGCGCGTGCTCGCGAGCGAAGAACTCGCCGCGCGGCTCGGCGTCGATCCCGCCTGGATCGTGCAGATCAGCGGCATCGAAGAACGGCGCATTGCCGCGTCGGATGAGACCGTGGTCACGCTCGGCGTGCGCGCGGCGGAGAGCTGCATCGCCGGGCGCGAAATCGGACTCGTGATCGTCTCGAGCGCGTCCTCGGAACGCCGCTTCCCCGGACCCGCCGCCGAAATCGCTCACCAGCTTGGTCTCGCCGGTATTCCGGCCATTGATCTCCCGGTTGCGAGCGCGGGATCCTTATTCGCTCTCACGCTCGCATCTCAGCTCGCCCCGGCATACGGCAACGTTCTCGTGATCGCCGCCGAAAAGATGTCCGCTCCGGCGCTCGCGGAACCGCTCGACAAGAACGTCGCCATCCTCTTCGGCGATGGTGCGGGCGCCGCGATCGTCGGCCAGGGTTCGGGACTCGAAATCCTCGACTCCGCGCTCCATTCCGATGGCTCCTACGCCGCCGATCTGCGTCTCGAATTCACCGGCCCGATCGCCATGAACGGCTACTCCGTCATCATGCAGGCGACGCGCAAAATTCCGGCCGCGATCGCGGAAGTGCTCGAGCGCAGCAAGGTGGAAGCGGCGTCCGTCGCGCATTTCCTCATGCATCAGGCCAACCAGAACCTGATCGACCGCGTCGCGAAATGCGTGCGGGTGCCGCCGGAACGCTTCTACTCGAACATCCGCCGCTACGGCAACACCTCATCGGCTTCCATGCTGATCGCCGCCGCGGAGTGGCACGAGACCGCCGAACTCAAACCCGGAGACTACGTCGCGTTCGCGGCCTTCGGAGCGGGATTTCACTGGGGCGCGTTGCTGGCCCGGCAAGCCTGACGCCCTTTCCACTCTTCGGCCGTGATCTCCCAGATCTCGCTCACGAGGCGCCCGCAAACATAACCGCGCTCTTCCACCGCGACCACCCGCATCCCCTGTCTCTCTGAAATCCGCCGCGAAGCCGTGTTCGCGATCGCCTTGGGAACAGCACCGTGAACCCGAGTTCGTTGAACCAGAAATCCGTCACCCTCTCCGCGGCTTCCGTCATCAACCCGCGCCCCTGCCACGGCAGGCCCAGCCAGAATCCGCGGTTCGTCTCACCCTTTATCAGGCTGATGCCGCCGATGATCC
Organism: Bryobacteraceae bacterium; assembly: GCA_035624885.1. Classification (GTDB taxonomy): domain Bacteria; phylum Acidobacteriota; class Terriglobia; order Bryobacterales; family Bryobacteraceae; genus BOG-234. The sequence goes on from DASPQQ010000098.1 coordinate 16,861, forward strand.
GCCCCGGCTCTTCCTTCAGCCGCAGCGTCCAGTGCCACGCCTCGCCCCGCGCCATCGCCGGCAGCGCGACGTCGCGATAGTAAACCAGCGCGCCATCCGGCGGAAAAGGCCAGGGCACGGCATCTGCCAGATACTTCAGCACTTCCCACTGCCCGAACAGCGGCTGCACCTGCCGGGCGTCCTCCAGCGCGAGCGGCTGCAACACGAGGCGTGGGGTCTCGAGAGGGGGCGAGCCGGTCAAGCTATACCTCCGTAAAAGCCCGAGTATAAAGCTTCCTCCCGGTACCGCCGATCAATTTGCTGAGGACGTACCAACATGGAAAAGACAGCGAAGATCGCCAGCATCGTCGGTTTCATTTCGGTTATTGCTGCCCCAGCCCTTCCGAATACCCTCCCCACCAACCCCGGACTCAATCTGCCCTTCGCTTTCGTCGAAAACCAGGGTCAGGCCGATTCCGCCGTCCGTTACGTCGGCAACGGTCCCGAGTTCAAGGCGTGGTTCCGCAAGGATGGCGTGATCCTGCAGCAGCGTGAAACCGCGGTGCATGTGACATTTGCCGGCGCTTCGCTCATGAAGAACCCCTCCATCGTCCCCGCCGACCCGATCGGCGCCACCGCCAGCTACTTCCACGGAAACGACGCGGCCGGCTGGCAGAAGGGCCTTCCTCTTTATGCTTCCCTGCATTATGAAGGCGTCTGGCCGGGAATCGAAGTGAATTACAAAGCCATCGACGGCCGCGTGAAGGCCGAATACCTGGTCGCCCCGGGCGCCCGCGCCGGTGAAATCGAACTCCATTTCGATGGCGAAGCCTCGATCGAGGCCGACGGTACCCTCCATATCCACACCGCGACCGGCGATTTTGTCGAAGACAAACCGGTTCTCTTCCAGACCGTCAACGGCGAACGCCGCGAAGTCCCCGGAGCCTTCCGCCGTCTGGCCGATGGCTCGATTGGTTTTGCAGTCGGCGCATACGACACAACCCAGCCGCTGGTCATCGACCCCGCGATCCTCTTCAGCGGTTTCTTCGGCGGCAATTCGCAGGACGCCATCACCGCTCTCGCGCTCGACTCCTACGGCAACGTGATCGTGGCCGGATGGACCAGTTCCACCAACCTGCCCGCTTCCGAGGGCGCCCGCAAAACCAACGCCGGCGGCGTGGATGCCTTCGTCGCGGCCTTCGCTCCCAACGGCGGCGGCCTGATGTGGTGCACCTACCTCGGCGGCTCCGGTGATGACCGCGCTTTCGGTCTGGCTCTCGAT
>DASPQQ010000099.1:0-3298 GCA_035624885.1 Bryobacteraceae bacterium
AAACCTATTCCGATCGGGGCGCCGTGAATCCCGCGGAACTGGATCCGGCCGATGCCGGCGTGGTCGTCTTTGTCAACCCGAATAACCCGACGGGGACAGTGATCGCGAGCCAGACGGTTTTCGATTTCGCCCGGCGCCATCCGGGGCTGACGGTGCTGGTGGATGAATCCTTCGCGGCATTCAGTCCGGGCGGGAGCGTCATCGATCTGCTGGAGCGCGAACCACTGCCGAATATCCTGGTCGTGACCAGCCTGAGCAAGATTCTCGGCATGCCCGGCCTTCGTCTCGGCTACGTCTATTCGCCGGACGCGGAACTGATCCGGCGGATAGGCGAAGCGCTGCCCATCTGGAATCTCAATTCGCTGGCGGAATTCGCCATGGAGATTCTGCTGAAGCATCGCGACAGCCTGGCCGATTCGATCCGCCGGACCATCGCCGACCGCGCCGAATTCGAGCGGCAGCTCTCCGCGCTGGCCATCGTCGATCAGGTCTATCCCAGTGGCGGGAACTTCCTGCTGGTCCGGCTCCGGATCTCCGCCGCCGGGGCCGCAGGCCTCGCCTCGAACCTGCTGCACGACGCGTGCGTTTATGTAAAGGAGATCTCGGCCCGGTTCGACGATGGAGCCGGCTGGCTGCGGCTTGCCGTGCGGCTCCCGGAAGAAAACCGGCGGCTTTGCGCGCTGCTTGAAACATTGCGCTGAAAGCTGCTGAAAAAGTGCCGTTTTCGGCTATTATTTATTGGTGTAGTCTGAGCGGCGAACGGTACCGGGCGAAGAAATGTCTGCTCCCTCGACAGAGTTCTCTACGGAATCCCTGAAGGCCTGCACCTATTGTGGCGCGCGACAACTGCAGAGCCACGTGCAGCCGAGGACGATCGCGGACAGGATTTTCTCTCTTTACCCGTATCGCTGCGGCCGGTGCCGCAATCACCAGAGGAAGTTTCACTTCAGCTGGCTGATGCTGGCCGGCTGGTTCGCCTGGATGCTCGCGATCGCGGCCGGTATTTTCTTCTGGCAGAATCCGCTGACCTTCCGCAGGAGCGAAGAGTCGCAAAGCACGGTTGACGCGCTGGCGCGGGCCAGAACTTCGGCCGGCGCGCTCTCGACATTCGAGCAGCTCATGATCAACAAGCCGCGCGTCACGATGGATAACGCGACCGTCCTGAAACTGTGGCGCGCCCAGGTTGGAACCGAGGTGATCCTGCAGATGATCCGCACCTCGAACTCCGATTACGACGTGAGCGCCAACGCGATCATCGAGCTGAAGCAGGCCGGGGTCGATCAATCGATCATCCTTGCCATGATTGACGCAAGTTACCGGTCCCGATGACGATGGCCGCTCTTACCGGACAGTTCCAGCGTGCAGCCGTGGTCGCGGCCGGTTTCCTTTTTCTTGCCGGCTGCCGCGGCACCCCCCAGGAGCGGGAAGCGAAGCGGGTGGCGCAGGGCAAGGCCTACCTTGAGAAAAAGGACTACAAGAGAGCCGTTATCGAATTCAAGGTCGCGTCGCAGAATATGCCCAAAGATGCCGAACCTGTCTATCAGCTCGGCATGGCCTATCTGAAGGGCGGTGCGGTGCGGCCGGGGCTGGAAGCGCTGCAGAAGGCCAATAAACTCGATCCGAAACACGAAGGGGCGCGTTACCAGCTCGCCCTTTTCGGCGTGGGAAGCAACAACCTGGATATGGTCGAGGATGCGAAGAAGGTGATCTCCGAACACCTCGCGGCCCATCCGGACGATGTGGAGGCCATCGGCTCGCTGGCGCTGGCGGAAGCCAAACTCGGCAACAGGGACGAAGCGGTGAAGCTGCTCGAACAGGCGGCCGCGAAGGACCCTTCGAACATGCGCTTCGCCGGCATGGTGATCGCGGTCTATGCGGCGAAAGGCGAGACCGACGCGGCGAAGGCCATCGCCCGCGACCTGACCACCCGCTTTCCCAATTCCTCCGATGCCGCCGTCCTTCGCGCCCAGACTTCTCTCGCCACGCGCGACTTTGCCGATACCGACGCAGAGGTCAGCCGCGCCCTTTCGATCAGACGCGATTTTCAGCCGGCGCTCGAACTGCGGCTGCGCCGCGAACTGATGAATGCGGATCCGGCGAGTGCGGAACAGACGACGCAGGAACTGGCCAGGCTGCCCGAGAAGCGCACCTGGGCGGCTTATGCCCGCATTCTTTTTACGGAGCGCAAGATCGACCAGGCGATTGCGGAATTCAACCGGGTGCTCCGGGAGCACGGGGACACGGCGGAGCTGCGTGACGAGTTTGCGGAACTGCTGATCGGGGCGCGGCGCGACCGCGAGGCGGAAGACATCGTCGCCGGCACGCTGAAGAAGGACCCCAAAGACAAGGCTGCGCTGCTCGATCGGGCCACGCTGGAGATCAACAGAGGCAATCTGGATGCAGCCGCGAAAGATATAAAAACCCTCGAGGAGCTGAAAGCCTTCTCGCCGCAGCTCACCTTCCAGCAGGCGCGCATCTATGGCGCGCGGGGCGACCTCGTCAAACAGGGCGATACCCTGACCGAAGCCCTGAAGGCCGATCCGAGGCTGCTCGGCGCGCGGCTCGAACTGGCGCGCGTGATGGTCAGCATGGGGAAGGCGAAAAACGCGCTGGAAATGCTGGATCAGGCTTCGCCCGCGGAAAAGAGGACCACCGAGTACCTCTACTACCGCAACATGGCTTTGATCGCGGGCGGTGACTGGGACGAGGCGAAAAAAGGCGTGGCCGGCGGTCTCGCCGCGACCCGCACTCCCGGATTGCTCTACCAGGACGCGCTGATCAAAATGAAGGACCACGATCTCGCCGGTGCGCGCCAGTCGCTGGATGCCGGTTTCCGGATGGCGCCCGCCGATCCTCTGACACTCGCTTTCCTCGGCGACGTGATGCGGCGGCAGGGCCAGGGCGCGGGATTCACGGCGCTGCTGAAGGATGCGGCGGCCCGCAATCCGGGCTCCGCCACGATTCAGAACGCGCTCGGCAAGCAGCTGCTCGCGCAGGGGGATCGGGCGGGCGCGCGCGCCGCTTTCGAGGCGGCGAAGGCCGATGGCGATGTGGTGAGCGCGGAGATCGAGATTGCGTCGCTCGATCTGGCGGCGGGAGCCGTCGATCCGGCCAGACAGCGCCTCGAGAACCTGATCAAAACCCGCGACAACGCCACCGCCCGCATGATGCTGGCCGATATCGAAACGCGGCGCGGCGCTTCCGCGGACGCGGTGATCCAGCACTATCTGAAAGCGATCAGCCTCGAGCCTTCGAACGCGCTGGCCATGAACAATCTGGCGGAAACGCTGTCGGCGCG
>DASPQQ010000100.1:0-7321 GCA_035624885.1 Bryobacteraceae bacterium
CTCTGGTGGGCGCAGGCGTTCAACCTGCATTCGACCCATTGCGTCTGGATCGGCATGGCGGAGCCGGCGCGCCGGAAGATCGGGAGCGACGCGCTGGTCGCCGCGGGCATCGAGGAGCCGGAAGAGGCCGATATCCAGAGCACGTTCCAGGAACTGCTCACGCAATCCATGGCCGGTCTCGCCGGCAAGCTCACGGTGCGGTGCGGACGCGAGGCCACGTGTCTCTCCGGCAATCTCATTCCTGAAATCCAGGCGGAAGCGCTGCGGCGCGCCCTTTTCTTCAAGATCGGCGACGTCGCGCTGGAAGTGACTTTTGCCGCCAGTCCCGAGTTTCTGGATCAGCTGGTGCGCGCCGGTTTCTACCGGCAGTCCGGGTGGATCGCACGCGATCAGCGCAGCGGTGACAGACGCGGCCGTGCCGCGCGCGCCACCGACCGCGAGCTTTCCGACAGCTCCACGCCGGGCGGCGACCAGCCCGAGGGGCTGCCTTTCGATTCCGTGCTCGACATGGACATTCCGGTGAGTCTGTCGTTCGGCTCGGCGAAGCTGCGCCTCGACGAAGTGCTGCATCTGCGGCATGGCTCGGTGATGGTGCTCGGATCCGCGATTGACGATCTGGTCGACCTGCAGGTGAATGGCAGGGTGGTTGCTAGAGGAGAAGTCGTGGCGGTTCGTGGCCAGTACGGTCTGAGGATCCGGGAGCTGGCCAGCGAGACGGAACGGCTCGGCTACGTCGATGCGATTCGGCGGCCGGAGATCGAGGCCTCGCTGAACCCCAACTAACGGAGTTATGCGTCAGCTTTCCCAGGACGAAATTGATGCAGTATTCCAGAGCCGGCAGGCCGGCGCTGGTGCGAGGAACGAAGCCAAGGTCATCCCGTTCGACTTCCAGAAGTCGGATCGCATTCCGAAATCGCAGCTGCGCGCCATCCGGTTTCTGCACGAGAACTTTGTCCGCACGCTGGGTTCGAGTCTTTCGGGCTATCTGCGCGCCTACACTTCCGGCGCTCTGGTGAGCGTCGAACAGATTCCCTATTCGGCTTTTCTCGACGGGCTGCCGCCCTATACCTGCATGGTGTCGCTGAGCCTCTGGCCTTACGGCGACAACGCAGTCCTCGAGATCAACCCCGCGCTGATTTTCCCCGCGCTCGAACTGCTGCTCGGCAGCAAGGAGCCCTCTGCGGCCGCCATGAACCGGGAACTCACGGACATGGAGCGGCACATCCTGAGCAATCTCTTCCGGCTCATCACGACGGATCTCGAACACACGTGGAAGGGCGTGGATGAGGTCGAGTTCCGCGTGGAATCGCTCGACACGCGGCGGCGCTCGGCGCGCACGCTGGGGCCGAGTGAAGCGATCGTCGCGATCGGCATGGAGTTCCGGATTGAAGACCGCACGGGGATGATCAACCTGGCCATCCCGTCGATCACGATGAAGAGCATGGTCCAGAAATTCGACCAGCAGGGATTCGTGGATGAGGTCGATCCGGATCAGGCCTACCAGCAGCGGACGCTGAAGCTGCTGTCGCGCGCCGCGATCGCCATGGAGCCACGTGTCGATTCGCGGCTCAGCGTGCGCGATCTGCTCGCGATGAAGGTCGGATCCATAGTGCTGTTCGACCACACCACGTCGCAGCCCATCGGCTGCACGGCGAACGGAAAAGCGAAGTTTGAAGGCTCGATTGTGTGCGAAGGCGAGCGCCGTGCGTTTGCGATCGAGAGCGTCACGCAGCCGGATCTTGACCGGAGCGTGCTGGTGCTGCCGAACCAGAAAGATCAACCGAAGGAACAGGCCCAGGTTGCCGTCACAGGATCATGACACCAGCAAAGAGCAGACTAAAGGAATCCGCGGCGCCGGCACTGCCCGCGCCGCAGGAGAAGGCGCTGAAGGCGCCGGACCCGCGCACCCAGCAGTTCAGTCCCATGCAGAAGGCGGCCATCGTGATGGTGTCGCTCGGCAAGCAGGCGGGCTCACAACTGCTGCGCCAGTTCTCCGACGACGAAGTCGAAATGGTGAGCCGCGAAATCGCGCGTCTGCCGCAGGTCCCGGCCGACGTGGCGGAAGCGATTCTGCAGGAGTTTCAGCAGACCTATCTGGCGCGCAACTACGTGCTCGAAGGCGGCATCGACTATGCGCGCATGATGCTGACGGAGGCTTTCGGCCCGGACACGGGCACCTCCATCGCCGAACGCCTGCTGAACTCGCTCGGCGCCGATGCGGCGGACCTTGTGGTTCTGCAGAAGAGCGATCCGCGGCAGCTGGCCAAGCTCATCTATAACGAACACCCGCAGGTGATCGCGCTGGTTCTCTCGCACCTCGTTCCGGTGCAGGCGGCGGCGCTGCTCAACGCGCTGCCCGCCGAACTGCGCGCGGAAGTGGCCAAACGCATGGCGCAGCTCGAGCAGTTCTCGCCCGAAATCGTGGAGAAGATCGCGTCCTTCATCAGCCGGCGCCTGAAGGCGCTCGGCGAAGTCAGCCGGCAATCGTATGGCGGCGTGCGCGCGGTGGCTGAAATGCTGAACCGCCTCGAGAAGGCGTCGAGCGACGAGCTGCTGAACACTGTGTCGAAAGAGAACGAGCCGCTCGCCGAAACCATCCGCCAGCTCATGTTCGTGTTCGAGGACATCCGCAAGCTGGACAAGCAGGACATGCTCGTTCTGCTGCCGCGCATCGACCGCAAGTCGCTGCCTCTCGCGCTCAAAGGCGCGAGCGACACGCTCAGGGAACATTTCTCGGGCAGCATGTCGCAGCGCTCGGCGGAGATGCTGAAGGAGGATATCGAAGCGCTCGGGCCTGTCCGCATCAAGGACATCGAGGCGGCGCAGGGCGCGATCATCGCGGTGGTGCGGCAGTTGCAGACCGAAGGTCTGATCGGCAGCCAGGGCGAAGGAGACAAATATATCGATTAATCCGCCTCGCCTGCGTTCCGTACGTGAATTTCCGAATTGAACGTGATTGGAATTCAGGACAGAATTAAAGCGACTTAACAGCCTTCTGCGTGCCACCGCTCCACGCAGCGCAGAAGGCGCGCTTCCGCCGGTCAAACGTGAAACTCAGAGTCCCTCACCTCTCGCGCACCATCCTCGGCCGCCTGCTGCTTTATCTGTCGCTGGCGAGCATTCCGCTGGTCGCGCTCGCGGTCTACCTCGCTCTCGACGAAGGCCGCCAGGCCGACGCCGGCGCGATCGCGCAGGAACGCATGGCCACGCAACTGGTGAGCCAGGACCTGAGCCTGATCTTTCAGCTGACGCGGAACATGATGCAGGGCCTGATTCACAAAGGAAACGAGGAGGCCATCTGCGCGGCCATCAAGGGCAACCTGGACGAGTTTCCGCATCTGCTCAATCTGGCGCTCGCGGAGTTCCGCCCGGGTGAGCTCGAATCGACAACCGTTTGTTCCGTAGCCGGCGCGCCGCGCGTGAAGCAGGCGCTGCTGAAGGAAGAAGAGGCGCAGTTGACGATGCGGCTGCAGCGCCCCGGCGATGTGGTCGTGACTCCGGTGCGGGCCAGCATTCTGACCGGGCAGCCGGTTGTGGTGATGATTGCGCTGGTCGCGCAGAAACCGGACGGCCGCCGCCAGGCCGTTACCGCCTCCATCAACCTCGACTGGCTGAACAAGCGCGTCAACACCATCCAGGTCCCGGCCGAAGCGGGCCTGCTGGTGCTCGATCGCAACGGGGTCATTATGGCCCGCAATCCGCCCAACAAGGCCTGGCCGGTCGGCCACATGGCGCCGCAACTGGAGACGACGTTTCCCGAGCGGCAGGATTTCGAGGGCGAAATCACCGGCGACGGGCGCGACAGCGTCAAACGCTATTACACGGTGCGCAGGATCAGCGGCGCCGAGGGGATGGTCGTCCTGATGAAGCGGCGTTCCGAGGTGATTTTTGCCGCTTCGCGCCGGCATCTGGCGGCGCAGCTCATCACCATCGCGGCGGTTTTTTTCGTAATTTTCGGATTTGCCTGGCTCAGCGCCCGCAAGCATATCGGCCAGCCGGTCGCGCGGCTGCGCGAGGCGGCCGACCGCGTTGCCGCGGGCGATCTGAAGACGCGCGCCGGGCTGGATTACACGGGGGATTTCGGAAAGCTGGCACAGTCGTTCGACACCATGGCGGCGTCCATCGAGCGGCAGGACGAGCGGAACCGCGAACTGCTGCATTCGATCCGGCGCTCCGAGCGCCGTTTCCGCGAACACCTGGAAAACGCGGAGCTGCTCGCCGTCATGCTCGACGAGAACGGCTGCATCACGTTCTGCAACGACTATCTGCTGCAAACGCTCGGCTACACGCGGGAAGAACTCATCGGGCGGCGCGGCATCGAGCTGGTGGCGGAAGAGGACCGGGAGCACTCCCGCCAGTCGCCCGATTCGCAGCTGCAGCCGAGCGTGGAAAACCGCATCCTTACAAAGGACGGCGCGAAGCGTCTGATCCGCTGGAACAACACGTTTCTGCGCACCGACTCGGGCGCGTATGTCGGGCTCTGCGGGCTGGGCGTGGATATTACGGAACATCGCGCCCTGCTCGAACAGCGGCTGCAGTCGGATCGTCTCGAAAGCCTGGGGCGTCTGGCGGCCGGCGTCGCCCATGACTTCAACAATCTGCTGACCGTGATCAACGGCTACAGCGACCTCGCGCTGCGCGGCCTTGCGCCGGACCATGCGCTGCGCAAATCGCTCAGCGAAGTGCGCCGGGCGGGCGAACAGGCGACCGCGCTGACGCGCCAGCTGCTGACGTTCAGCCGCGCCCATGTCTCGGAAGCGAAACCGTTCGAGATCAATGCCGTGATCCGCGAAAGCGAGAGCATGTTCAGCCAGTTGCTGGGGGGAAGGATTGAGCTCGAAACCCGGCTTTCGCCCGCGGCCGGGCAGATCCTGGCCGACAAGGCGCAGCTCCAGCAGGTTCTGATGAACCTGATGACGAACTCCATGCACGCCATGCCGGCCGGCGGGACGATCGTGATCGAGACGAGCGTGACGCCGCACCCGGCCGGCGAGCCCGGCGACTGGGTGCTGCTGAGCCTGCGCGACACGGGCGTCGGGATGGATCAGGAGACGCTGGCGCACATCTTCGATCCTTTCTATACGACCCGGAAAGACGGTAAAGGCACCGGACTGGGCCTTTCGATCGTCTACGGCATCGTGCGGCAGAGCAACGGACATCTGAAGGTCGAGAGCCAGCCGGGGATCGGGACCACATTCCGGATCTGGTGGCAGCGTGCCAGTGCTGCCGCATCGCCGGCGGCAGCGGGTGCGAGCCGCCGCGAGCGCGAAACGCCCGAGACGATTCTGCTCGTGGAAGACCGCGAAGAAGTCCGGAACCTGATGGCTGCGATTCTCGGGAAGGCCGGTTATCAGGTCCTCGCCGCGCCGGATGCCGCGGAGGCGATCCGGATCGTCGGCGCGCGTGCCGGAGAGATCGATCTGCTGCTGACGGATGTCGTGATGCCCGGGATGAACGGGCGCGAACTGGCCGAGCGGCTGAGTGCGGACGACCCGCGTCTGAAGGTCATCCTGATGTCCGGTTTTGCCGCGGAAGTCATCAAGCCGGGCGCCGGACGCAGTTCCCCGTTCGCTTTCCTGCAGAAGCCGGTTACAGCCGATGCCCTGACCGCGAAGGTTCGGGAGATCCTTTCCAGCCGCCTCGTAACGGCGTAGTCCCATTCAAAACAAAGAAGTTATAGCGTTCCGCAGCTGCCGGGCTTATATACGGCGGCGGGATCAGACCTACCCCCGGCCCGGCGCGTGAACGATTGCTTACGGCGGATTCTCGCGAGATAATACAAACGTCAGCCGAGGGCTCGACCGCGCGCACCTGTTCCATTCACGGCCGCGATCAGACGAGGAGGGTACTACCCATTGAAGCGCGCCGGATCAGATGACACCCTGCGATGTTCCTTCTGCCACAAGAGCCAGGACGTCGTCGGGAAGCTGATTTCCTCCCCCAGCGATTACCCCCGGGCTTACATCTGCGATGAATGCATCGCGGTCTGCAACTCGATTCTCGAGGACGATAAGCCGGAGCCCATTGCGGCAGGGCCGCACAAGATTCCCAAGCCGCTCGAAATACGCGACTTCCTCGATCAGTACGTGATCGGGCAGGAGCCGACCAAGCGCAAGCTGGCGGTGGCGGTTTATAACCATTCCAAGCGCGTCCACATGAACCGGATGAAGAATTCGGACGTGGAGCTGGCCAAATCGAACATTCTGCTGATTGGCCCCACCGGCACCGGCAAGACCCTGATGGCCCAGACGCTGGCGCGCATTCTCGATGTACCCTTCGCCATCGTCGACGCCACTACCCTGACCGAAGCCGGTTACGTCGGCGAAGACGTGGAAAACATCATCCTGAAGCTGCTCCAGGCAGCTGACGGCGACGTGCAGCGGGCGCAGCAGGGCATCATCTATATCGACGAAATCGACAAGATCTGCCGCAAGGACGAAAACCCGTCGATTACGCGCGACGTTTCGGGCGAGGGCGTGCAGCAGGCGCTGCTCAAGATCCTCGAGGGCACCGTGGCCAACGTTCCCCCGCAGGGCGGCCGCAAGCATCCCCACCAGGAATTCACCCCGATCGACACCACGAACATCCTCTTTATCTGCGGCGGCGCCTTCGTGGGTCTTGAGAAGATCATCAGCCGGCGCGTGGGCAAGAAATCGATCGGCTTCCTGACCGAGGAAGGGAACAAGGACCAGGCGAAAACGGTCGGGATCAGCGACCGCCGCGATATCGATCTCCTCCGGCTCCTCCAGCCCCAGGACCTGATTCGCTACGGTTTCATCCCCGAGTTCATCGGACGTCTGCCCGTGGTGGCGACGCTCGAAGATCTCGACAAGTCCGCCCTGATCCAGATCCTCACCAGGCCGCGCAATGCGATCATCAAGCAGTACCAGCGGCTGTTCGAATACGAAAACGTGCGGCTGCGCTTCTCCGAAGACGCGCTCGACGCCATCGCCACCCTCGCTCTCGAGCGCAAGGTGGGCGCCCGCGGCCTGCGCATGATCCTCGAAGACCTGATGCTCGATCTGATGTATTTCCTGCCTTCCTACAAGAAGGTGAAGGAATTCCTGGTGACGCGGGAAATGGTGCTCAGCCAGAAGATCAGCCTCACCCTGCTCGAAAAGGCAGGCTAGGAATCCCGGGCCGCCGCGCGGCAATCTGTACAATTAACTTAGCCGTAACCAATGCTCACTTCCAGAGAAAAATCCGACACCAGACGCCTCCCCATGATGCCCATCCGGGACGTCGTCATCTTCCCGTACATGATGACGCCGTTTGTGGTGGGGCGCGAATCGAGCGTGCGCGCGCTCGAAGACGCCATGGC